>CAZDDA010000636.1:0-1852 GCA_964504085.1 uncultured Thermotogae bacterium
TCCCGTGATGATGACAACCGCTCGCCCACGTGGGCCGAAAAAACTCCCCTGCCAGCTCCACAGTCGGATGGTGTAGTCGCCGATGCTCCGCTCCACTTCCAACAGATAGCCGTCCTCCGGGGGTTCACCCAAAACCTGCCGCAAAGGCCCTTGGGCGACGATGGGTGATCCACACAACACCGCAAGAAACATTGCCAGAGCGATCAGGCTCCACCGGCCGCCTACCAAACCTTTCATGGTATGTTCCATGCTACAGGGGAGTATCGCCGGGGCCGGGACACGTCTCCTGCCGGAGCGGCTACAAGGTCCAGCACCCGATCGAGACATCCGCGTGCCCGTTAAGCCGTGCGTTGTGTGACGAAATATCAGAATCGACCGAAGACCAAGGTGCATTCTGGTGGGGTTCGCTTTTTGTCGCAGCGGTCTCCCCATTCCGCAAGTAACCCCAACGACGACGCACGCTTTACGATTGCGACACGCCTCCGGGAGAAGCTTACGCTGCCTGGACAGCGAAAAGCTGACCCCGCCAGATCAAGGTCGAACGCAGGATGACAGGAAGGCCGCTACGGAGGTAATCCGAAAGAGACACATGAGAAACGGCGCGCTTTCACTGATCTCCGTCGAATTCAGGACTACTCATCAACCATCCACACCATCGCAAAACGACTGGAAAGGAGACAGGCTACCGCGTGCACGGATCTGCCCCCGTGATCTGCAGAAATGGGAGTCCTACAAAGCCCTAAGAAGGCTGCCGCCGGTTTCAAACCGTCAAGGCATTGAAGCGCTCGCGCAGCCAAGCCATTCGCTGACGCAACCCTTCGGCGTCTCCTTCGAGGAACTGTTGGATCTTCTCGCAGGTCTCGTATTCCGGGCACACTGCGCAGTTTTGAACACCCTTCTCGATCGCGCAGACACGGACGGCGCAGTTGACACAGTACGCAGCAAGGATCTTCTGATCGGCGGGAGGGCATCCCAGACAAACCCAGTCTCGGGTTGTTGTCTTCCCCTTTCCGTACTCGCTCATCGCCTTCTCCAGCAGGTCAATTCGAGTGTTCACCGTTCCCTGGTACGCTGGGCAGGTGTCGCAGTTGATGCCGCAGTATCCGAGCATGTCTCCTCCTTTGAGCAGGCTCTTCGGTCGATCATTAAACCAACTAAATACGTTATGGTGGTTATAATATTTTCCATGACCTAACTTGTCAAGCCTCCTTTATCGGTTAGAATATCAACGGGGTTCGCGATGTCGGAAATGTCGGCAATGCTGAAGGATCTGAAGATCGTCGGAGGCGAGCTCTGTCTCGATTTCGCCAACACGGTCTCTTGGCGGCGAGATGGAGATTTCGGCAACCACCTCTACGACTACGCCGATCTCATCGCGTGGGGCGTGCACGTAAAGGCACTGGATGAAATGCTGGCCGATACCCTCCGCAACCGCGCGGCTTCACACCCGAAACTCGCGCAGGCTGCCTACAATCGAGCCATCGCGCTCCGCGAGGCGATCTACCGCATCTTCTCCTCCATCTCGGCCGGAGATTCGATCCGGAAGTCAGATCTGACCCGGTTGAACGTGTCTCTCGCGACCGCCTTGAAACACCTTCGGATTGTGAACCGCAGAGAGATCTTCGTCCTGGATTGGCACGAGGTAGAGGGCAAGCTCGACCTTCCGTCGTGGACGGCGGCCCGGTCCGCCGCGGATCTGCTGGCGTCGGAGCGGCTCCCTCGCGTGCACGAATGCCAAGGGCAAGACTGCGGTTGGCTTTTCCTGGATCAAAGTCGCAATCACAGTCGCCGCTGGTGCGACATGGCGGACTGCGGGAACCGCGAAAAGGCGCGACGGAATTACGCGCGAAAG
>CAZDDA010000637.1:0-1847 GCA_964504085.1 uncultured Thermotogae bacterium
TATCTATATAATAGGAACCTGGATACTGCAGAGAGATTGGATCGAGATCGAATTCGCGCAACCTGCCAACGTGGCGAGAATTGTCGTCAAGACCTGGGTCCCGCGGTATTTCCCGGAAGACAATGCAAGGCCGTACGTGAAGGATACGCTCTCGGAGTACGACTTGCGGTATCTGAAAGGCGATACGTGGGTACGGCTTGTTTCTGTCGAAGGAAACGACAAGGAAGTCAGGGAGCATACGTTTGAAGCGATAAGAACGGACAAGATCCGACTTACATCCAGGAGAGGGTTGTGCGTGGCTGAAATAGAGGCCTACGGGCCCGCGAGGTAATCGGCACCGGGGACGGGAGTTGCGGCCAGTCTGCGGTCATGTCGAAACATGAAGAGAAAGGCGAAGTGAGCATGCGCGTCTGTATGGAAATCCCAGGGCGGGTTGTTTCTTCTCGGGATGAGAAGAAAACCGAAAGGGAAATGGGCAGGTACCTGGATGAGATTTCAGGGGTGGGCGCAGACAGCATTGCCACGACGCTTATCGGCGGGTATCGGTCGAACATTTTCAGAACAAACACGAATGGCATTCCGCCTGTATTGAGAGTGGCCAAGGAACGAAATTTCAAAGTCTACCTGCATTTTTCCTGCGGCTACGGACTGTGGAAGCATATGGATCTGGACAAAGACAAGATGTATGAGCCGGGCGTGGACGTCAGTGTGCTGAAAAGGAAGTTCATCTGGCCGCCGTCCGGTTTGGTCAACTGGCCCTGCATGTCTTGGGAAACGAACCGGAATGCTGCCGTGCGCATTGTTGAAGAGTTTACCCGTGACCATGACGCGGATGCATTGCTCATGGATTTCGCTCGTTATCCCAACGGCGTTGAACTCTTGCGCGAATTCCCTTGTCAGTGCCAGGCCTGCCGTACGGCAAGAAAAGCTTGGCTCGGACATGAGTGCTTCACGCCGGCGGAAATACACGATCCGGCGGTTCAGTACAAAGAGATCCAATTCCGGCACAACTGCCTTACGGAGATGGTGAAGCAACTCAGGGACATCGTCCAGAAGAAGGGAATGAAGTTCGGTCTGTGTGCCAGGGCACGGTATTTTGAGGACGCTGTTGTGGAAGGCCAGGACTGGGCAAGCTGGGCCGCACGTGGGCTGCTGGATGTCGTGGTTCCCATGAGCTTCAGTCAAACGTTCGGCTGGTTCATCGACACGTTCAAGATGGCTGTTGAGCACCACAAGACTCTCTTGAGCGGGGTCAGAGACAGAATAGAATACTACGAATTCATCTCAAAATCGGCTGAGCTTGGGCCTTTGCAATTGTCTACGTTCAAAAAGCAAATCGAGATCGTTCGAGAGGCGGATATTGACGGTGTATTCCTGTACGGCATGGAGGAGAAGGAAGACTATGAAGCCGTCAAGGAGGTGTGTTGCGTCTGACTTCTTTCGCTGCCGTACAGTCGAGAAACATCCTTTAGTCCCCCTCGGCGATGGTCGACGCGACGGCATCGGGACCGTGTGAGGCAGGGAGAAGGGAATGGCATCGGTTCTCTTTGTGGTGGCTCATCCGGATGACCTCGCCTATGGCATAGGCGGCACAGCGTTTCTTCTGAAAGAGCAATTCGACCTTCATCTGGTGTGTGCGACCAAAGGTGAACGAGGATTGCCGGGCCGAAGTCTTCGCGAGACCGGCGCCATCAGGGAGCAGGAACAGAAGGCGGCATGTGAACGGCTCGGCGCGAGTCTCACCTTCCTTGGCCGGCTTGATCGCGAACTGTACGCAGATCGTGAGACGTGTCGGCAAGTGGCGGATACCGTGCGAAGAACGTCACCCAGCGCACTGTTTACCCTTT
>CAZDDA010000638.1:0-1844 GCA_964504085.1 uncultured Thermotogae bacterium
CGGGTTTTCGGTTACCATTCACGTCCCATGGCAATTCGCGTGGCATTGTTCGATATGGATGGTACGATATGGAATGCACCGATCGATTGGCCGCGACTGCGCCAAGAAATCGGTTTGCCCCTGGATAGCCGTCCAATTTTGCATCATCTAAAGGAAATGCCGCGCCACGAACAAGATCGTGGACGCAGGATCCTGGAAAGACACGAAGCGTGTGGGGTAGCCAACGGAGAGCTGATTCCCGGAACCCATGAATTGCTTCGACTTCTGAAGACTCGGCAGATCAAGTGCGCACTGGTCTCCAACAATTCGCGCAGAAGCGTCGACGCCGTGCTTACCCGGCACGGCCTTCCGTTTGATGCGGTCATGACCCGCGATGATGGTGTCTTTAAGCCGTATCCCGAAGCGTTCCTTGCCGCGTTGCAGCAGTTGCGAGCCCGCCCCGACGAAGCCGTGGTGGTGGGAGACACTCATCTTGATCTCCTCGCTGCCCACCGCGCCCAGATCGAAGAGATCATCCTGGTGGGAACGAAGGGATGGGCCAAAGCCCTATTACCTGAGGATGTCCTCTACCATGACGCAGCCGACCTGTTTGAAGTACGAGCGATCATTATCCGGCTTCTTGATCAGGCACAATGCCAGAACGCCTAAGGCAAGCTTCATAAGCGAACCAGCTTGATCGCCAAATCGGCCGTCTGCTCCGGCTTGACCTTGTGCGTGAACTCCGCCAATCGCCCTTCTTCGTCGATAGCAAAGTGGCTGCGCAGAATGCCGTGGAAGGTCTTTCCCATCATCTTCTTTTCGCCCCAGGCACCGTAGGCCTCAGCAACCTTGTGGTCGGGGTCCGAGAGCAGGATGAACGGCAGGTCGTACTTCGCACGGAATTTCACCAGTGCTGCTGGCTTGTCGGGACTGATGCCGATTACGACCACATCCTTGTCCTCTAGCTTTGGGAAGACATCGCGAATGGCACAGGCCTGCTTGGTACAGCCGGGGGTATTGGCCTTTGGATAGAAGTAGATGACGATCTTCCTGCCGTGGAAATCCGATAGATTCACGGTCTTGCCACAATCATCCGTCAGCGTGAACGCCAGCGCCGCCTCACCAATCTTGAGCATCGTTACCTCCTTGAACCTAGCCTACCAACTCACTGGGAATCGTCCAACTGAGCCAACCCACCTTCTTTTCCTCTCCTTGCCGGGCTATAATCACGTTACTATGGCTGTTGTCAACAAAATCGGCAAGGTGATGAAGCGCAATCACGCTCTGGTCACCTTCGATCAGGAGCGAATGGTCCGCGCCATTCGCCGTGCGGCGGAGTCGGTCGGCGGGTTCGAGCAGGACTACCTGGAGGGTGTGAACGACCGGGTCTTCGCCGCCGGGAAGAGCGACGAGGGAATCGCGGAGTGCCTGTCCGATCTTGTCGTGATCACTCTGAACGCCGAGCCTCATCACTTGGTGTCCAATTTCCCGCCCACTATCGAGGAGATTCAGAATACGGTCCTCCACGTTCTAGCAAGCTACGGTTTTCCAAGGATATCGGAGGCCTACGCCTGTTTTCGCTGGGGACATCACTGGGTGCGGGAGGGCGCGATCACCGACGAACAATTCGTAAAAAACGGCTATCCGTCCGAGTATATGGAGGAGCTTCTCGCCTGGAACAAGGCCCAGGGCTGCGACACCGTCGAGGGGTTGAACGACCTCGTGCGGCAAAGCAAGCTCAGGCCGCTTGTCGATGCGTCCGTCGCCCGGTACGAGGCCTCGCTGGATGAGGCAGCGGCCAAGGTGATGGCGCGGATCGAGGCAGGCGATGCGATTCGGATGATTTGGATCAGCGGGCCGTCCTC
>CAZDDA010000639.1:0-1843 GCA_964504085.1 uncultured Thermotogae bacterium
TTCTACGACCATAAGTTACGATTCCTGGGTACCCCTAACACGACGTCCCGGATGGGCCTCGCTCTCACGAATGATCTTAAGGAACAGATCTTCGAGCGTGGTGGTGGGATTGCCGATGGAAACCAGCTCGCCGTGTCGACGGATCACTTCTTCCACCTCCTTTTGGGCTTCTTCACTCAGCCCGGAGGCGCGGATCTCGGTCACGTCGCGGACCTTCAGCAGGCGGTCCACCCTCCCCAGCTCCTTCAGCTCCCCCTGGTACAGGATGCCCACGCGATCACAAATGTCTTGCACATCGGCCAGCAGGTGGCTGCACATCAAGATGGTTTTTCCCTGGTCGCGCAACTTGAGGATCAGGTCCTTCATCTCCCGCGTACCGATGGGGTCCAAGCCCGTGGTCGGCTCGTCGAGCAGGATCAGTTCGGGATCGTTGATCAAGGCCTGCGCCAGGCCGATGCGGCGAGTCATTCCCTTGGAATACTCCTTCAACTGCCGCCGCTTGGCCCATTCCAAGCCCAGCATCTTGATCAACTCGGCGGTCCGCTGGCGGCGGACCGAGGCGGGCATTTTGAACAACCGGCCGTAGAAGTCGAGTGTTTCTTCGGCATTTAGGAAGCGGTACAGGTAGGACTCCTCGGGCAAATATCCGATTCGCTCGTTCTTGGTGACCTCGCTGGCGTCGCGCCCGAAAACCAGTGCCTGGCCGCTGGTGGGAAACAACAGCCCCAAGAGCAACTTGATCGTGGTTGTCTTGCCCGAACCATTGGGCCCCAACAAACCGAAAATCTCCCCCTGCCGGACTTCCAAATCCAAGGCCTTCAAAGCCCGCACCTTCTGCCGGCCCCAGAAATCGCGGTAGACCTTGGTCAGGTTGCGGGTTTCGATGGTGACATTCGCCTGCATGAGTTGCCTCGTGATCGCGCGATCAGCAGAATTGCCTATTACGTCTCTACGGTAGCGACATTGTCAGAGTTCGACCGTCACCGAAGGGCGAGCGAAACGCTCAATATAGGTAAGCCCGATCGTGCTTTCAAGGTGCTTCCGGCCGCAGTAGTGGTACGTACTGGCTAAATGCAAGCAACAGATCCAGAAAACGCGCGGTCGGCCTTAATGGCGTGCTCCGAACGTGGAAGGACGGGAGCGAATTGCGTGGCCAGAATACCCCTTGACAGGGGGGCTTGCGAGGCCTAGAATTGTTTGTAGAATTGCCAAAATCAACTGTCGTGGTGTCGATGCCGATGCTCGCAGCGTCGTTTTGGCACGCGAGCAGGAACGGAACTATCTGAGCCGTTGTCGATGCGTCGCGGCTCTCTTTGTGCGCCGATGGCATTTGAGATCAAATGGGTACCCCCGAAAGGGCTTTTGCCGACGTGAAACCTGTTTTACAGGCATTGCTTCTGGCGGATCGCGTTTACGAGGACAAGACGACAGGCAAGAGAGTCATTGCCGGTACGTTCAATCGGGTATGTTTCAAGCGAGGAGCGCTGAAACCCCAGCAGATCGAAGAAGATGGCGTGAGACGCCAAGTGATTCCTGGCGGTATGCATGCGGGGTCGCCTTATGCTTTTATCAGCTTGACTGAGATTCGTGGTACGATTTCATGCGTTCTTCGCTACGTGGATTTGCAGGACAACAAGGCACTGTTAGAATCCAAGTTTGAAATACGCTGTGACGATCCTTTGCAGACCGTGGAGGTTGTTCTTCCGATGCCTCGCCTGCCGACGGCAAAAGCTGGCATTCATGCCCTCGAGCTGTTATGCAATGATGACCCAGTTGGATCGTTGCGTATTCTTGTTGAGGAATTGGAGGAACACGATGATGACAATCCTTGAAGAACTTCCAT
>CAZDDA010000640.1:0-1836 GCA_964504085.1 uncultured Thermotogae bacterium
CACCATTGTGGGTCTGAGCGCCCACGGCAGTGTTGCAACACCAGAAACCGTTGAAGCATTGCTCGACGAGCTCCGTCAGATGTTCAACCTGAACCTGCTACTGCTTCTTCCCGTCGTCATCATCATCACGGGCTCGCTCAAGAAATGGCCCACGATTCCGACCATGCTCGGCACGAGCCTGTTTTCGGTGTTCCTCGGGCTGCTGATTCAGGGATTCTCCGTGCGGGATGGAATAACGTCGTTGGTCGAAGGCTTCAACGTGTTCATGACCGGGTATGAGGGAAGCGTATCCGATGACGTAACGAGTCTCATCAACCGGGGCGGAGTCATGTCGGTCACTAAGACGACCGTGTTGATCTTCAGCGCAATGGGATTTGCGGGCATAATGAGCAAGTCGGGTATGCTCGAGACCGTACTCAGTGCTATGATGAGCAGAGTGAAACGGACCTCCGGCGTCATACTCTCGACTATAGCGTCCACCGTAACCACCGCATTCATAACCGGCAGCTCTTATCTCTCGATTCTGCTGCCGGGTGAGTTGTTCAAAGAGACGTACCCAAAGCGCGGACTTCACCCAAAGAACCTGTCGAGAACGTTGGAAGACTCGGGTACAGTCGTGGTACCGCTCATACCGTGGTCGGCGGCAGGCGCTTTCATGGCCGTGACCTTGGGCGTGGAGACAGTCGCTTACTTGCCGTGGGCAGTGTTGAACTACACGGGTATCCTATTCGCTATCCTGCTCGCATATACAGGTATTGGCATTGCACGAATTGAAGGTGAAGACTCATCATGATCCTCTTAAAGAACGTGGACGTGTACAGCCCCAAACATGTGGGCGCCAAAGACATCTTGATCTGCGGTGAGAAGATCGAGCAGATCGAAGACCATATCGACATCGACGCGAATTACGTGACGATTTTTGATGGTAAAGGAAAAACTGCGATACCGGGTATCATCGATCAGCACGTGCATATCACCGGCGGTGGAGGCGAAGGAGGGTTCTCGACGCGGGCACCCGAACTAAAACTGGCCGACATGATCGAAAGCGGCATCACAACCATCGTCGGCCTCTTGGGCACGGATGCTTCTACCCGATCGGTCGAGAACCTGGTAGCCAAGACCAAGGCGATCAACGAGCAGGGATTCACTGCCTTCTGCCTGACCGGTGCCTACGAGTATCCTTCGCCCACTGTCACGGGAAGTGTGAGGAAAGACATCGTATTCATCGATGAAGTAATCGGCTGCAAGATTGCACTATCTGACCATCGATCCTCACATATGACGATGGAGGAATTCACCAGACTCGCGTCAGAGGTGAAAGTTGCCGGTATGCTGTCGAGTAAGCCGCAATTGCTGGCGGTGCATATGGGAGAGGGCAAAGGCGGCATGTACCCCATCTTTAGCGCTGTCGAAGACAGCGACTTGCCTGTCAATCTGTTCAGGCCAACGCACTTGAACCGATCCAAGCGCCTCGTCGAGGAATCGTTCGAGCTCGCCAAGCGCGGCGGGTACGTCGACTACACCTGCGGGTTCGATCTCTCCCAATCGACACGGCCGTCAGCCATCATCAAGGCCGCATTGAAAGCCGGAGTACCGACGGACAAGATGACCTTCACGTCTGATGGCTATGGCAGCTTCTCAACCTACGATGACGAGGGCAATCTGGAGCAGATCGGAATCGCGACCCTGAGCGCTGTGTTCAATGAGTTGCGGCATATGGTGAGAGAAGACGGTTTCACATTCGAAAACGCTCTCCCATTCATGACTACCAACGTTGCGGCGGGGCTGAACGTGGCCGACTCGAAGGGCGAGCTCAAAAAGGGCTACGACGCGGAC
>CAZDDA010000641.1:0-1832 GCA_964504085.1 uncultured Thermotogae bacterium
ACTCTCCGGGCCAGTCGAACTCCTTGAGTTCCTTCTCGAAGCAATCGGCGAGAATCTGCATGACCGCCGCGCCCAGCCCGTCGAAATCGAAGGTGTCGACCTCGTCGGGGCTGAGCGCCTGAAGGGTCTGCACCCAAGCTTCTTCGTAGATCTTGTCCACATCGCAGTCTGCATGCAACTCGGAGACCAATTCCGCTGGCAGGATCTGCTCATCCGCCTCCTCGCCAAGCAGAGGTACTCCGAGCATCGGGAACACCAGGATGCTCAGGAAGACCGCGACCGCTGCCAACGCCTTTCGTCTATGGAACCGTTCATCAGGATGCATGGTGCTCCTCCTCCCGGACAAACACGCATCCCGAGGAATGTGAGGTAGATTAGAGACGCCTGCCCATGTGCACAACATCCTGTCGGGCGCGTGTCCTTCCTTGCGTCAATGGAGTTTGTGGTGCGATGACAGCCAGAAACACGATCCAAGGGCTGTGTGCTATGTCCATCTCGTACGTCCTTTGCATCAGCTTCCACTATACCACTGCGTCGTGCCGTCGGACCATACCCTGACACCGCAGCCTCGGGGCCATCTACGCGGAGCAACTCCTATTCGCTCCGTCTGATAGGCTCCCCCTCGGGAGATGCTGCGGTGACAGCAAGTCATCCCCCACGTGGACACCGACGTACCCAGCCGCGCAGCTTGGTCATGTCGGGAGTTGGGTGCCGACCAGGCATCCGCTCACCGACGTGCTAGGCACGAACGCGTTCTGCATTCAGTCCCCCAAGCTCCAGACTACGCCAAGCTGCTCCCCTCTCGACTAAACCCAACTCCCCTTGTCGGCCGATCAATCCACTCGATCTGCTTGTCGTCTGCGTTTCCTCCTTCTCAAGTGCACCGTGTGGCCTGATCGACATTGCCGATCAGTTGCATGCATGTTACATGTAACCTATCCTTCCCACTGCCACCCGTAGCCGACAATACATCCGATTGACAGGAGCAAGGAGGCATCAGATGAACGAGCGTGTTGGGTTTGCAGGACTGGGCATCATGGGAAGTGCGATGGCACAGAACCTTCTCAACGCGGGAGCTGACCTCACCGTCTGGAATCGGACGCCATCGAAGCGCGTTACCTTGGTCGCAGCCGGAGCCTCCGACGCGTCCGATCTGCCAGCACTTGCGCGGGAAGCCGCAATTCTTTTCATTTGTGTGAGTGACACGCCCGATGTAGAAGCGATTCTCTTCGGTGACAACGGACTAATCGAGGGGCTTCAGGAGGACGCGCTGGTGGTCGACTGCAGCACAGTCAGCCCGAGCGCAACGAAGCGTTTCGCCGAGCGTCTTGCGAATCAGAGCGTCCACATGCTGGATGCACCGATCAGCGGCGGCAGCGAAGGAGCCGCCAACGGCACCCTGAGCATCATGGTTGGTGGTGAGGCTGAGCAAGTGGAGCGTGCACTGCCATACCTTCAGGTCATGGGCAAGAAGATCACCCATGTCGGCGGCCACGGCGCCGGCCAGATGACGAAGCTTGTCAATCAGATTCTCGTTGCAGGGAGCATGCTCAGCCTGGGAGAGGCGCTTCTCTTCGCCCAGGCCGGAGGGCTCGATCTGGAGCGAACGCTCGAAGCCGTCTCGGATGGCGCGGCCGGAAGCTGGACGCTGACCAACCGGGGCCCGCAAGTCATCAAACGGGACTGGTCGCCAGGCTTCATGATCGACCTTCAGGAAAAGGACCTACGGCTCGTACTCCAAGAGGCGGATGAGCTAGGCGCGCCAACGCTGGGCAGCAGCATCACGTTCCAGCTGTATCGATCTCTTCAGAGACGCGGGCTTGGCGCTCAAG
>CAZDDA010000642.1:0-1301 GCA_964504085.1 uncultured Thermotogae bacterium
AGCGACCGCTGACACTTCGTAGGTTGTCATGCGTATCACCCCCTTGTCGTTCGGCGAGCGGCCACGAGGCCGCCACCTGCAGGATGGGACCATTCTAGCGAAGGGGTGAGGCGATTCAAGGGCACGTTGACTGGCCGCCTGACGGGTCGCATCGAATCCGAACCATCGAGCTGGGTCAATCTCACTTAGCCGCGGAGGAGGCGCTGCTTCTCATCTTCGCAGAGTCACAGGGCGACTTCTAGAGCGCCATCGACCTGCTGATCGAAGAGGTCCCCGCCGGAACAGACAGCGAGCCATTCCTGGAACAGGCTTCCTGCTCAGCCTCCGGTCATCGCACTGGAAGTGCAGGCATGCAGATTCCCGTTTCCGATGTCTCTGAAGCGCGGGCATACTCGGCACCCCCGGCATTCCGTTCGGAGGTCGGGATGAGGTCCGCGCTTGTCGTAATCCTTCGCAGGGATCGCTCACTCCGACTCAGATGAAGGTGATCCGTCAGGCGCGATCAACTCAGCGAGCGCTCCTTGCGAATACCATCTGCCTGCCGCCATCACGCCGAGCGGTTCTCTGAGCGTGGAGATGTCCTCGAGCGGGTTGCCTCTCACCAAGACCAGATCGGCCTTCTTCCCCACCTCAATGGTGCCGAAATCCCCGTTCCCAGCCATTCTCTCGATGACGACGGCCGCACTGACGGTACTGGCTGCAATGGCCTCATAGGGGGAGAAGCCATTATCTAGCAGGAGTTGCAGTTCGTCGTGGAGAGAGTATCCCGGGACGATCCCCATGCCGCCGGTACCGGCATCGGTCCCCGCAACGAGAAGGATGCCGGCTTCATGAAGGGCGTTGAGAACCCAACGATCGACGTTGTACTTGAAGGTCGCCAGGCTCTCGATGCCTCGGAACTGGATCTGATGCTTCTCCTCCCCACGCTGCAGGCTGTCGAGGTACGCAGAGGGTAGGTATCGATTCTCGGATCTTGCAAGGAAGGCCTCAGGAGAGAACAGCTTCCACTGGATAACCTCATCGATGTCCATCGTTGTGCAAACGGGGACGTTGGCGGCCGAGAGCCGGTCGATGATGCTCGTCAAGGTTGCATGATTGTCGGTCTCGAACTCGACTTGAAATCCGGCCGAAGAGAAGTCCCACTGGCTTAGCCCGGCCTCAATGATGTACGGTAGCCAGTCTTCTGGGGAGAGGTTCACACTCCGATCGATGTCGAGGAACTCGAAAAGCAACTCCTCCACGTGGGCAATCTCATCCATTCCCTCTGCTAGGACACCATCGAGCCCAACCGCGTAGGGAAT
>CAZDDA010000642.1:1311-1825 GCA_964504085.1 uncultured Thermotogae bacterium
GATACGGAAACCACAGGCCTGGATCCGTTCACCGGCCATCGCATCGTGGAAATCCTTCACGGTCAGGTAGGAGTACAGCTTGATGAAATCGAATCCTAGAACGTGATTCCGACGCACGATGCCATCAGGATCTCCCAGTGGACTCGCGTAGAGAAGTTTCCCCGAGGCATAGATTGCTGGTCCGTTGCGAACTCCTGCGCGGATCTCGTTGCGCCACCGAAGCGCGTAGGTGAGAGGCGAGCCCGTGGGAGCGAAATCTCGAATCGTCGTAACGCCGTTGGCGAGATACAGGTTCAGTGGATGCACGGGCCAGACGTCCCGGTCATCCCAGTCTCGCCGGGTGTGCATGTGCATGTCAGCCAGGCCCGGTATCAGATAGGCACCATTCCCGTCAATCCTCTGCGCGTCCTCAGGAATCAGCAGGGTACCGGAATCCCCGATGGCTACGATCCTTGCTCCCCTGATCAGAACTGTCTGGTTCTCGACGATTCTCTCGCTGGTCATAGGGACAACA
>CAZDDA010000643.1:0-463 GCA_964504085.1 uncultured Thermotogae bacterium
TTTTGGCTGGCAGTCACACCATCATCTACAACGACTCCGATGATGCCCTCTGGAATTTCCAGATACACCATTAGGTGGTCCAGTGAATAGGAATTACCTTTGTGGTGTTGGGGATGCGTAACGCGCACCTCACTACCGATCGGAATCTCCTTGCGCTTCTTGGGCTGATCCGCTTCCCTCATCAGTGACCTCCCGGTCCAGGTACATCTTGGGAAGCATGTCCTCCGGTTTCCAGGCCGCCTGCATATCACTCAGGTGCCGCAAGGTTTGATACTTCCCGGTTTGTGTGTAATCGCGGTCGGTAATCGGATCGGTTTCGAAGAAAACAATTTGAGCGATGCGTCGTCCGACAACAAGAGGAATAGTGTGGTAGCGCGAGTTGTTCGTAATCTCCATCGTCCAACGGTTGCAATATCCAATATCGCCCATTCCTGCACAGCGGGCGGTCTCAAGGAAATTGCGG
>CAZDDA010000643.1:473-1825 GCA_964504085.1 uncultured Thermotogae bacterium
GTGCCGCGATCCTTGTCCTGCAACACCCGCTGCAACTCGATTTCCGCTTCCGCCGACGAATTCAATAGTGTGTGCCAGGATGGCCTCTCCTGGACGAATCAGAATCACCGGGTCCTCTGAGGAGATGTTCTTGAGTTGATGCTTCGCTGTGTTGAATTGAAGGTCACCCCAGGGCTGTGCTTCTTGTTTCACCCACAGTCTTTTTACGTGCTCTTCGTCGTAGGGGTTGTAGATGAAATCGGTTCCGTAACCGGTGGTGGGGTTGCCTTTGCTTACCTCCGACTTCGGATTCACTTCGGCCCAGTAGTGCGGACCCAGGGTAACGTCGTAGCTGTTGGTCCCAAGGTTCTCGGGAACAAAAGGATCGATGAGGATCTCTTGATCCTCTATCATCTTCAGAATGGCAGGACGGCTGAGTAGACTCTTCAATGGTACCTCGCTGCGCCGGAATCTGCCTGTTGGCATCCTGGGCGCACCAATCTTGTTGGTTTCCATGACCCCTCTCCAATTTTTACAAGATGTGGGTGCTAAATTTGACGCTGTGCGCGGGGGCTGATCCAGATGCACTCGACGCGGCCTTGTAGAACTTTCACGATGCCGTCGCCTTGCAGGTGGGTGTGCGTAGTGCGGGCTGCCGCGTTGCAGCTGCGATCGAACTCCACGCGCTTCCAACCAGCAACTTCAAGTCGCTGGTATATGTCATTAGGATAACCAGAAAGGATGACTGAGCCGTCGAGCTGATTGATGCGGGCCACGAGCTGCTCGTGGTCTTTGTCGCTCATCTCGAAGCTGTACCACCCATCCCTGCGCGTGTCCTTGGGGTAAGGAGGATCCAGGTAGAACAGGGTATCCTCAGCGTCGTAGTCTGCCAGGATTTCCTTGTAGTCCCGGTGGTGGATTTTCACACCTTCCAACCGTTCTCCGATCTTGGGAAGCATCCGGATGGTCTTGATGTAGGCCGCCACAGGCTGTGCCATGCCCCGCACCGAGCAGTTGCTGCCTGTTTTGACAAAGCCCCAGGAGGTGCGGTCGATCATCCCACCCAGTGACTGCCGACAGTCCACGAAGAACATCCTGGCCAGCTCTATCGGATCGTCCAGGTGGTCCTTCCAGCGGGCCTTGCAGAAGAGACGCTCCTCTCGACTGTACGGTGTCAGCATCAGACGCTCAATGAGCACAGGGAGCCGTTCAGGGTCGCTGATGACGTCGAACAGAGCCACCACCCTTGGGTCGATGTCGTTGAGCACCTCTACCTCGCTAGGCTCTTTGGCCAGTAGCAGGTTGGCTCCTCCGGCAAAAGGTTCGACGTAGGTCTTGTGCGGAGGGAAGTATGGGAGGATCTTGTTACGCAA
>CAZDDA010000644.1:0-1820 GCA_964504085.1 uncultured Thermotogae bacterium
CTCCGTCCAAAACGACTGCACGACTACCAACAACGCAAAACAGTCTAGTCGTAGTCTGATCCTTTGTCAAGGTCAAGACTAACCTCACCTGACTCAAGAGGTTCTCCGCAAAGCTGTACCATCCGCGGCGGGATCGCAACTGTTGCCTAGAAAAGGAGAGCAAGTACTGTTCGGTTAGGCTTTACGGCGTTCTGTCGGCGGGCGATTGCCCGATGGGGAGCTCGGAGGCTTGCGAGATGATGATTCGGCGCCGGATAGCGCCCTTTTCCTCTTGGGAGCAGCATTTCCTGTTCTTCTCGCTTGTGAGATAGTGGAACAGAGCAAGATTGACCGCCTCGGCGCTCTTTTCGCTTGATGCCGCGCGGGGTTCCTAGCTTGCACAAGGCACTAGAAGCCCGTGTTGCCTCATCTAAGAATGTACTCGAACGCTGCTTCGTTGCCTCACGAAGAAATGTACTCCAAATCGACTTGCTGTTGGGCCTCGATTTTGGAAGCGACGAGACCCCCAAGCTGCTCTTGCAGTCTACTAATATCTCGGATCAACGCTGCTGGATTGAGCGGGGCATAGATGGTTCGTAGCTCTCGCTTCGTCTGTCTAGCGATCCACGGCGATGTCATCACACGATGGTAGGGCGTCTTTGCCTGATCGTACGTCTTCTTGACCCTGCTGCCGATTCTCGTCTTCTCCGTGAGCTTCATCGATGGCTGAAAGTAGTTGGTGTAGAGTCGAAGCAGGGCATACAACTCGTTGAGTGCCTGGAGTTCAGCAGGGGTATCGTATCGAGAGTATCCCACCGTCCTTCGCACCACCGAGTAGTTCTTCTGTTCGACGAAGCAGTTGTCGTTCTTGCGGTACGGCCTGCTCCGAGTGAACGTGATCTTGTTCCGATGGCAGTAGCGGATCAGATGGTTGTTGATGAACTCACTCCCATTATCCGAATCAATCCCCAATATCGCGAACGGGAACCTAGCCATGGCGTTCTCCAAACCGGCAAAGACGAAGTGCTGTGAGCGGTTTCTCACCGCCACCGTCTCTGTCCACCCCGACGATACATCGGTGGTATCCAGGGTGTACGCGTAGTCTCCCCGTGCGTTACCTCCTTCGTGGCTGACCAGGTCGATCTCCAAGAATCCTGGACGCAACTCGTCCCAGTCAGCGAACGTACGAATCGGGATCTGGTGCTTGAGAAGAGTTCCCGGCTTGGTTTGTGAACGTGCTCTCAACTGGTATCGCTTGCGGGTGGGCGCGAGCATTCGGTCAATGGTCGCTGCACTGATCAAGAGAAGTTTGCTTCTTGTCTCACGATCCAGTTTCAGTTCTCCCGTGCGCTCCAGCTTGCCGACGATCTTCTTCATGTACGGAGCCAACCGCTTGCCGCAGATGCCGTCACAGATCAACCACACCCTTTGCAGTGCACGGAGAACGTCTTGATCGTAGATCTTCTTGCGTTTGCGTCTGTGCTTCGTCTTGGGGCGCGTTTGCTCATCCTCGACCAGGGTGACTTTGGCTCCGTAGACAACACCTTGTCCAACCACAACGAATCGTGCCCGATCTCTGAGCACGCGAGCTGCGTAGGTGCGGGTGTAGCCGGTGAGTTGAGTCAACGTATCGAGAATCTCACCCTTTTGTGATTTCGTTGCCCTTTTGTAGTTCAGGGCCAGCTGGCGTGTGACTGCTTGTCTTTCCTTCATCGTTAGGCACATCGGTGTCTCCTCGCTCCAGGAAGACTCCCGGAACAAAGAACACCGTAGCCTCACCTCCTCGTTCGAGTACTTTTCTTACGTGAGGCAACGATCCCGTTTCGAGTACTTTTTTGGTG
>CAZDDA010000645.1:0-1820 GCA_964504085.1 uncultured Thermotogae bacterium
ACCTCAGCCACGTGTTTGTTCGCATCGGTCGGCTTCATCCGCCAATTGGTCGGGCAGGTGGCAAGGATCTCTACCAGCGAGTACCCCTTTTTCTCCACTTGGCAGGTAAATGCTTTCTTGACTGCTTTTGTAGCCTCCAGAATCCGTTTGGTGTCGTAGAGGGCCTGACGGGTAACGTACACTGGCGCATCCAACTGGGCGATCATCTCCGAGAAACGGATCGGATACCCGAGCAACGCAGAATCACGACCCTCTGGAGTTGTGGACGTCTTTTGCGCTACCAGGCTTGTGGGAGCCATTTCACCCCCGGTCATTCCGTATACCTGGTTGTTGACGAAGAACACGGTGATGTTCTCCCCGCGATTGGCGGCGTGGATCGATTCCGCCGTGCCGATGCTCGCAAAGTCGCCGTCTCCTTGATAGGCAAAGACGATCAGATTGGGGTCAGCCCGCTTTGCACCGCTGGCCACTGCACTCGCGCGGCCGTGTGCCGCTTGAATCGCGTCGCAATGAAACCAGAGGTAGGCAAAGACAGCACATCCGACTGGGGCGATCACGACCGTCCGGTCAGCGATCTCCAGTTCGTCGATCGTTTGAGCGATGATTCGGGTAAGGGTGCCGTGATGGCACCCGGGGCAATAGGTGAAACGCGCGTCAGTCAAGCTCTTCGGCCTGCCAAAGACCTTCACCATCTTCTCCACGCTAACCGGCATGTTTTTTCACCTCGCTCAGGATGGATCGAGGGGTCGGAACGACACCGCCCAACTCCCCGTAGAAAGGGGTCTTGGCCCGCTCACAGACTGCCAAGCGAACGTCTTCCCACATCTGACCTGCACTCATCTCCACGGTGAGCACCGTCTGTACCCGTTTCGAAAGCTCTCGCAAGGGCTGGTAGGGATAGGGCCACAGGGTGATTGGACGAAACAGGCCGAGCTTGATCCCCTCGGCCCTCGCCATTCGCACGACGCTCCTGGCGATGCGGGCCACTGTTCCGTACGCTGCGATAACGATATCCGTATCTTCGGTGGCCGTCTCTTCGTACCGAACTTCCTTTGCCTCAATCTCGCGGTAGCGCTCCTGTAAGGCACGGTTCATCTGTTTCAGCACTTCAGGATCGAGATCGAAGCTTCGAATAATGTTCGGATCACGATTCTTGGCGCCGGTTGTGGCCCATGGTTTCTTGGGTAGAGCGGCAACATCCACCGGCTCGGGGAGTTCCACAGGCTCCATCATCTGCCCGAGCATTCCGTCTGCGAGGAGCATCACCGGCGTGCGGTAACGATCTGCGAGGTCGAACGCAAGCATCGTCAATTCTCCGGCTTCGGGCACGGTCGACGGTGCGAGTACGATGGTGTGGTAATCTCCGTGGCCACCGCCCTTGGTCGCCTGCAAATAGTCCGCCTGGGCAGGGGCGATGTCTCCCAACCCCGGTCCTCCGCGCATGACATTGACGATCACCGCAGGAAGGTTCGAACCGGCGAGATAGGAAATCCCCTCTTGCTTAAGACTGATCCCGGGGGAAGATGACGAGGTCATTGTCCGAACCCCCACACAGGCGGCTCCGTACACCATGCTGATTGCCGCGATTTCACTCTCAGCCTGGATGAACGTACGGCCAAGCCTGGGCATGTGTCTTGCCATGTGTTCCAGCAACTCCGCCTGGGGCGTAATTGGGTAGGCGAAGTAACACTGACAGCCTGCACGGATGGCTGCTTCTGCTATCGCTTCATTGCCCCGCAGTAGTAATCGTTCGCCCATCGACTCTCCTCTTACGCAGGGACCTTCTCGCGATAGACCTCGATGGCCACATCCGGACAGTT
>CAZDDA010000646.1:0-1820 GCA_964504085.1 uncultured Thermotogae bacterium
AGCTAAACTTACGAACCGCGACAAGCCAGTGACAGAACATATCGAACACATCGCGGGGCAGCGCGCTGCCCTGTTCGACCTCTTCCAGCGACTCTTGGTGCTCCTCCTGAAAGCGCCAGTGCAGGCTGTTCAACGCTGGATACTCTTCCAGATTATTCCCGTGCGCCTCGCCGGTGAGATAGCCCAAGGTGCGCCGAGACTTGTTGTTGATGATCGTGTGCTTGTCCGGATTGAGCGCGTTCAAGATCGGGGAGAGCATCCCCATCTGGAACCCCTTGCCCGGTGCGGCGTCGACAAACCAAGCGCAATGCTCGGCCAAGTCATCAGGCGTCTCGACGCAGCGCTTGACGAACTCGAGGATGGTACGAGAGATAGCGGGCCAGTCCTCGGCCCGGACCCATCCGGCGTGCTCGAACCACCCTCTGATATCGCCCATTACAGCGGGCGCCACGTGAACCCATGCGTCCTTGTGCCGGTTGCTTTGCGTGTCGGTGTACGGCAGCAATTTCAAGAGCACTGTGTCAGTGACGTCCTCTCCGCGAGACGTCATTTCGCAGGCCTCTTCATAATTCTGCCGTGCTTGTTGCCGCAAGGCGGTGTATTTGCGCAGGTGCTCCTCGCCCCCCTTTGACTCCACGTAGCTTCCGACGAACTCCTTGAAGAGGGCCGAGAAGTCGTCCGCCGACGTTATGTCGGCCTCCCTCGAGGCAAGCGATAACACCACATCCATAGATTGGGGTGTCAAGCTGAGGTGGTCGCGCACGTGTCCAAACGCTTCGTTGTAGACCCGGTATCCTTCGGCCGTTCGGCGCTTCTTCAGTTTCAGGCTGGGCAGTACCGTCTTCAGGCCGTATTCCAAACCGGGAAGCCAGATCGCGTATTTCACTGGGTCCCGCAGATACAGAATCGCGGTGGGGATCGACGTGCCGCTTCCAGGCACCGCGTTCTCTTGCCAGAACGCGTCGAGGACTTGGTCGATGTCATCTTCGGCGCACTGCCACAGCTTCTGTGTCCAGCGATTGAACTCATCTCGAGAGTTTGTGATCTGTTTCGCCTGACTCCCGAGAAACGCCGGTCGAAAGCGATCATTGCGCTGCTTCTCATTCCAATAGTCCGCGCTCAGAGCAGAAAAGAAGTCTCGGATATCCGCTTCTGTGAAGCGCCCTACCTTGTCTTCGAGCAGACGCTTGGCCTCGTTCTCGCCCTGCAGGCGGACCTGAAGCTGAGTCTCACCCGCATATTCCTCCGCATACTTCTTCAGGAGCGTCTTCCACCCCGGCTGGAGAGCGTACGCCTTCTTGGCCATTTGGTTCCCCCTTGCAGCCTGCACTCTCGTCTGCGGCGACCCAGTCTATTGTCGCATGCTTGTCACGTGATACCCACAACCACCTCGCTACCCATCCTCCACCAACCCCTCCGCCAACTCCAGCGCATCCACGGGCCAGAAGCACTCCGGCCGCGGCTGGTGCACGTTCGGCCGGCCGGCCTCCGGGCGGCAGGCGAGCACGGCGTCGACCCACTGCGCAGGGATCGCCTCCCGGCCGTGCACCGCACCCAGGAGCGCGCCGCAGATCGCCGCGTTCGTGTCCGTGTCCCCGCCGCGCATCACGGTATCCACCACGCCCCCTTCCGGATCGGCCGCGTGCACAAGCTGCCAGAGCGCGTTCTGCAGCGCGATGAGGACCCAGCCCTGCAGCCGCACATAGTCCGCGGGCGGGGCCTCTGCAGCAGCGGTGACCGCGTCCAGGAGCGGCCCCTCCACATGCGCCTCGCGCGCCCAGGCCACCACGTGTTCATACAGGTCGCACGGCGCGGGCCCG
>CAZDDA010000647.1:0-1817 GCA_964504085.1 uncultured Thermotogae bacterium
ATGGAATCACAGGTGCGACTACTGCCGATGTCTGCTTAGCGATCCCATCGGCGAGAGCCGCTGCGATTCGGTAGTCTCCGAGTGGACACTGTGGACCATGCTGCTCGGTTGACCCCATCGGGATCAACACCACCGGGTTCGACCTGAATGCTTCCTCGGCCTCCCTGTAGGTCATCTGCGAAAGCTGCCACTTCTCCCTTGCCATCCCTCGCACTCCCTTCATGTAGAAGAATCAACTCTAGTCAATTCCGTTCTTGGATTGCCGTCACTTCAGACTGCAAACCCGCTCGCCACCGGAAAGAAGTGCATCCACAGCACAGGTCTCCAGGATTTCGTCGATGCTGTTTGTCTCCTTCAGGTCGCGGATCCACTTGTCATCTCGGGCAATGATTGCGTCGACAGTTGTGCGGACCTTCTGGAGTACCTCTGACGGTACAACGACCACTCCATCACAGTCAGCGACCACCAGGTCGCCAGGCGTGATGACGGCCTGGCCAATACACACTGTGGCATTCAGATCCCCGGGGGGGACGTCATGGGAAGGGGCCAATGGTGTGACGCCACGCGCGTGGATCGGCAGCTCACTGTCGGTGATCTGCTCAAGATCTCGCACAAGTCCGTCAGTGACAATCCCGGCTATGCCGCGGACTTTTGCCATCCATGACATGACGCCACCCAGGACACTGGATTGATCGTTCCAAGCCCCCGCGATCACCACCACATCGCCGGGCTGCGCCAGCTCGAAGGCCTTCAGAGTCAGGAGTTCGTCGCCGGCAGACGCGAGCACCGTCAAGGCTGGTCCCACCATGCGCCGAGCGGGAACGTGGACGGATTTGATCTGAAAGGGAAGGGTCTGCCGTTTCCGAAGCGCATCCGACACTGCTGCCGCGGGATACTCCTGAAACGCACGTACCAGCTCGCGATCCGGACGTGTGATCGTCGTATGGACCCTGTACTGTGCTAGCGCACGCTCCTTCAGGATTCTCTTGTCTTCCACTGTTGCCTCCTTAGTTGTGTCTTCCTCTCGCTTTGCCCTCAGCGGCCAAGGCTGCCGAGGGCGTAGGTGGCGCGAAGGTACTCAGGAAAAGCGGCGAAATGCTCTGCTAGGAGCTCCACTGCTCGGTCCAGATCCTCGTTCATGATCGCTTCTAAGATATCTTCATGGTAGGCCAGTGAGTCGGTAAAGTGCCTAGACTTAGACTCTTGCGATGTTGAGAACAGAAGTGCTGAGACGTATCTCTCAGTCATTCTCGAAAGCGCCTCGACGGTCTCGGCAAACGCGTCTCGTCGAGAGGCTCTTGCGAGTTCCACATGAAATGCCCTGTGGTTCTCATCAAAGACAGAATACTCGCCTGTCTGGACGGCCTGCCTCATTTGCCCCAAGCATTTGACCAGGCGAGACTGTCCCGCTTTCGTGATTGATAATCCGTACATCTTCAGAAGCTCAGTCTCGAGACTCTCTCTTGCTCTCCAAAGCTCGATGGCGTCCGTAGCGACGTGAAGGTCGGAAATCGCCTGGTCACGAGCGAGCGACTGCTCTGCGTCCTCGCAGACGAACGTCCCTTCTCCAGGTCTGCTCTCAATTGCGCCGATTACTTGAAGGGCACTCAGCGCTTCACGAACACAACTACGGCTCGTCTGCGTTAGCTTGGCGATTTCACGCTCGGAGGGCAGTCGGCATCCTGGGGAGTACTCAGATGAGCGAATGGCAGAGAGTATCTGCTCAGCAACGAGCGTACTCCGTGACTTCGGCGTCGGAACCTGTTCGAGCGGCATAGCCATCATGCCGGTCTACTATATAGACCGGTCAGACCAAT
>CAZDDA010000648.1:0-1815 GCA_964504085.1 uncultured Thermotogae bacterium
GCCATGGCAGACAGGGCAAAGAGCGCCACAAGCAAACTCGCTATGACACCCCCTACAACATATCTGCGTTTCAAGGTCATACCTCCTTCTTCTTCGGGTTTTCGATTTCGCTTACTTATATTGCTTCTCCGCTTTGGTTTTTGCAAACGCGCAAACCTCCTTTCGGGCTCATAGGGACCAATTGAGTTCTAGATTTTCCTACCACCTCCCCCATCCAGTTCGCCTTACCCAGCGAATATCGCAGACTTTCACAACAAGTATCCTCTTCATTTTCATTAATGATTCTTGGCGCTTCCCGCCACAGTTGCGCTTGCGCCATCCTAATCCAGCAGTCATCTTCTCCACAAAACACAAACATGCCTCTGCCAGGCAACGTTTGTCCCCTCTTTTTTCAATGAACCGGGGAGTCCAACCCACCCCCTCACTGCAATTCAAACTGGGCAGCATCTTATCATACCACGATAACCCATGTCAAGTCCGAAAAGGCCCACCTCCAAGCGACATCATCCACCCACGGCGACCGTTCGCGCACCGATAGGACGAATGCTGGAATTAAGTATACATCCCAGTGCCCAACGGTCTCACCCCCTTATGTCGTGCGGGAGATTATACCCCAACCTACGATGACTCCTTTTCCCGAGGAAGGAGTTTGGTGCCGCCAGGCTTTCTCCTCAGTCCAGTCCATGAAGGACGTCTGTCTGCATACTATGTGTTGTGTGTATTATAGACAAACCCCGTTTCGTGCTATATGCTTTTTCTTGGCACATTCGGAACGTTGTGATAAGGGAATACGAGTGTTCTACCTCGCAGGGAGGTATCCAGATTATGGCTGCAATGGGTAAGAAAGTCGTCGTGACGATTCTGCTTGGCGTTTTTCTGATTGCATCAGCGGTTGTGGTGAGTGCGGCGGGCCAGGATGACACCGTGTCGGCACGGATTCTGACGACAGCCGGTGAGACCGCCGAAGGGGCGTTGAGCGGGATCCTTCCCACTATCCGGTTGGACGCAGGCGAACTAACCAATTACGTGGGCCCATTCCAAGCATTCGATATTCCACGAGAGACAATTCGACAGATCACACTCGATTTCCCGCGCGTGGTCGTGGAAACGGAGGATCGTGTCTTCGTCGGTCCATACTCCGCATACCGCGGCATCTCCGAACTTCTCACGCTGCAACGAGGGACCGGGTGGTTGAGCGTTCCAACCGCTTCTGTCCGCGCGATCGCACTTCACGGATACGGGTTTCACCCCGTTCCGCGCGAATGGTTGGCAAACGCGTTTCTCGTGATGCCGCGCTCCGCCCCCAGCTCTGCTCTCAGGCTGGCAGGCGAAGAACCTGCCGTACAGCCACAGCCACGCACCTCGCCCGCTGCCACGGCACAGGCAGAAGTCCCTACAGAGCCGCAGGAGGAGACCGCCGGGTGGGTCGGCGCGGTGATTGTCATCGTCCTCATCGCGCTCGTCTTTCTCAGCCTCAATCTCAGCGGAGGCTAAACGCGGCGTCGCAGCTCGTCTGCGACGTCCTTCCCGTCGGGCAAAAGACCCGACGCTACAAAGAAACGTAGCTTTTGTCTGTCTCCTTTACCAGGGAGTAACCGGTGGTTTCGCTGCTTGCATGGGCCTCACAAACGATCTACCATCACAGCATGGAGGGATGACCGAACGGCAAGGAGCCGGTCTCGAAAACCGGTAAGCCCGCAAGGGCCTCGGGGTTCGAATCCCCGTCCCTCCGCTTTCTCATGCGCCCGTAGCTCAGCGGACAGAGCGTCGCACTGCGGATGCGAAGGTCGGAGGTTCAAGTCCTCCCGGGCGTAA
>CAZDDA010000649.1:0-1814 GCA_964504085.1 uncultured Thermotogae bacterium
GATTCGAGCAAGAGACAACCTCTCTCACCACCAGCCCAGGCTCATACAGGCCTGTAGGCTAGTTGTCGAGCTCGCTGAGGAGGGATCGATTCAGATTGTCCCTTGTGAAGTGGCAACGTCGGACTCGAATCGAGAGATGAGACAGCAGCTGGGAGCTGAGTGGGTGGCGATGTTTGAGTGCGCTCAGGCCAACAGCGGCTTCATCGTGGACTTCCTCCCACCGAGCAGAGTAGATGAGATCGGAAAGCCCGCAGAAGTGCCTGATGCTGCAAAGGCGTATCTGGTGAACTGTCGGTCCCTCATCGAGGCTCTCTGGAAGCACGGTCCCCTATCTGAGCGGGAACACCGAGATTCGGTGGCTAGACTGGGGCAAGAAGGATCCAAACCCTTGAGCGAGGCTATTCCTTCCCCTGGCTCTTCACTCTATTGTGTCGGCAATATCCCAGAAGTCCTGGCTGAGGCAGGCCTTCTCCGCTTGGTGACGCAGAGCTTCAACGTCTATGCCCAGAGACAGGAGATCGAGCGCCTACGGGAGGGCCTGGTAGTACACGACAAGAAGTCTGAAAGTGCGCGGTGGGTCGGCAGCCTGGTCGAGCGGGTAAGCAAGGGGATCGACAACAGCGTATATAAGCTCATTCAACCCTGCCCTGAGGAAAGGGATTCGATAGGTGGTGTACCGGGGGCAGGACCAGAGATGGGTTGTCTTCTGTCACTGCTGAGATTCGAGGCAGGCAAGAACGATCTCATATGGGCAGATGACCGATACGTGAACAGCTTCGCCCGTCGCGATGCGCTCCCCATCGCCAGCATTCTTGAGATTCTCAGGTTACTTGTGGCCTCGGGAGGGCTTGAGGCAGCTGAGTACTACGAGGTCATCCTCAGGCTTCGGGCAGCTAACGTACGATTCGTTGGCCTCGAGTCCAAAGAGATCTTACGTCACCTCCTCCAGGCCAGAGTCGAAAACGAACAAGTCATCGAGACTCGCGAGCTTCGCGTGCTGAGGCAATACGCAGCGGCGTGTCTCCTCGACGGCTCGGTTCTGCAGCGACCGCCTAATCGTGGAGGACCGCCTGGGCAAAACCAACGCCACGAGGTGGCCTTCCTTATGACTTTTGGGCGAGCCATTGTCGAGGCTCTGATCGAGCTTTGGACTGACGTAGATTCTGGCGAGGAAGCTAGAGTAGCTCGCGCGGATTGGCTGGCTAGCAACCTGTACCTTGACCATGTGGCTCTCTTTAATGTCACATCGATGCCGAGATATGAACAGGATGATCGGCATGTGGTCGCTGTCAGCCTCTCGAGTTTGATTTCCTACGCGATGAGCCTTCGTCCTGATACTGCGAGAAGTGGATTGTCTCGCAGACGGCGCTACTTCAACTGGCTCCACGAACGTGTCATCAAGAGACGGGTCGACGCTGATCCCCATCTGTTGAGTGCAATTGCGGAGGCCCTGAAAGGGTTCCTGAGGAATATTCGAGAGGAGAAGCTGCAGCAAGGTGAGAAACCTGTGGTCGTCTGGCTGCTTCAGCGTTTCTATGACGATTTGCCCGATCCGATTCGCGAGGAATTGGGCCGCGATGCTGACTTCCTTGCAACCATAGGAATCCGGATCATTGATGTTGTTGAACTGGAGGAACTCAGTTTCAACGCTTCTGAGTTCTGGTCCGCCGCGACTGAAGCTGTGAACGGACGAGAGGCTCCTATCGCGCCGGTGGGCAAGGAGGACGAAGCGGTCTTCAAGCCTTTGAGCCCGGGGGGCGGAAACGGATTTCTGCTGAGTCATCCGGACCGAGAGACCGAAAGCGCGATCACCA
>CAZDDA010000650.1:0-1811 GCA_964504085.1 uncultured Thermotogae bacterium
ACCAGTAAAGACATGGGGCTCCTTCTCAAGTCGCCATCTCAGAGAGAGGAATCCTTACGTCGAGAACGCTACTGGTTTGATTGCGGGAAGGAGAGATTCGAGACGGCGGTAGCTGAGATTGTCTCTATTGACGACGAAAGGCTGCGCGTTCAGAGCGCACAAGAATGGTGGGAATCCAGCGTAGCCCGCTTCTATGCTGACCTGCAGCTGCAACTGGATACAACTCAACGTGCCGAGCGGAGCGATCTACTGCCCCCAAGCGCGGAAGGACTGATTCGTCATTTCCGGCTCCCTGCTGGCCCCACCATAGGCCAACGGATTAAAGAGCTCATTGAGGAGGGGGCTGCAAGGCTCGTGAACGAGGAAGGTCTTGAGACAGCTATCACGCGATTGAGTACACTGCCTGTGCCTCTACCACCCGCAATCGTCGAATCCATTGAGGGATTGACTCCGGAAGGTAGGCGGTTGCTCGCGAAACACACGCTGAGCGAACCCCGATCACCTCTCTCCAGAATTCACAGCCTTCGGATTCTCCTATCCTGCGGTGGAAGAGGCTCACCGTATTACCGGCTCGCGCGTCGGATGGCTCTATGTTTCTTCAACGAACGTGCGAAACTGGAGTTCGAAGCGTTTCAAGCGTTGCTAGGATGGGTATGTGAGGAGTTCAACCATCGGCCGGACATGCGTGCGTGGTCGGCATCCACTCGTCTGGCAATGAGCTGGGGGCACTCGGATAGGCTCTACAGAATACTGGCATCCTCTGGTGTCTCTTTGGACAAAATGCGGAGCTACTTCTCAGAACCAGTTTCTCGGCTCCCCAGCGAGGCGTTCCAACGGGACCGTGAACACTGGTTCGATATTGCGCACCGAAGGCAGTTGACGAGACTGACGTTCCTGTGGACAGGACTCGCTTACGGTCTAGGTAACAATCTGCAGGGGATGTCAGAGGAGGGGCTGAGCAGTCTATTCGCGCAAGATGTCTTTGAGCGGGGGGTGGATGGAAAGGTGGAGTTTCTGCCCCTTCTGCGGGACAGGTCACTGGCGAGCGACAGTCTCGGTTCCTTTCTGAAGATGAGTCAAGAACGGCTTGGTCCACTACTCGGTCTCGAGGAGGCGGACAAGGTCTCTCAACAGTCGCTGAAGTCAATTGCTGGGGAAGCCGTTTCCTCTCTTGAGAATGATCCGACGGGAATCCAATTCTGGCTGAACCTCCACGCCGTGCTCGGTGATTTGCCTCCATACCCTGATTTGGCTCCAGGACTGAAGACAGTCATCCGGCAAACAGATTTCGCTGCGCTGGTTGAGAAAGACCGGCGCCTCGGCGTTTTCGCAGCCAATGCCGCATCGCAGCAACTTGCCAACCTGAGAGACGACGCCGTGACGAGTTCCTTCAGAAAACATTTGCCGAGGATTGCGGAGTTGCTGAACGAAGCCACAAGCCGGGACGGCCAGCGCCCCCCCGACGGATCAGACGACCTGATGTCAGCTGAGGTGCTGCATGTGCTCGAGTGGGCTCTGAACGCGGCTAGGGCTGAGGGATCTTCAGAGAAGATGCTTATCCAGTTCGTTGACCTCGTGAGACTGCTGACCGAGCGGTGGTCTGGACTCATTCCAACGGCGAGAATCATGGCGCAACGGTTTTGCGAGGAGCTCCCAACTGCCGACGCTCAGCACTTCTGGCCGTTACTGGTCAGACTACGAGCATCATGAGGACGGCGCGCATCCTGCAACGGGGGAACCCTGAGACGTAGTCTCTGACCTTTGGGTCACGGACCCAACAGCAGTCTCCAGCCCCTTGTGCCCCAACGGCT
>CAZDDA010000651.1:0-1802 GCA_964504085.1 uncultured Thermotogae bacterium
CAGGACGGACAGCATTTACCTTGTGCCACAACGGGTCCGAATCCAATTCGGGCGGTCGCTGAAACGGATCGCATTCCCCCCCTACGACAGATATCCACTCAGCCTTCTTCAGGGACATAAGCCGAACAACGATGACACGATCCTCGGGATCCGCGCCGTCTTCAAAGCTCCACCTGTCTCGCCCCCGATAGACGTAGACATCCTGAAAGACCGGTGCCGCGATCCCATGTGGGTTGCTCAGTGCGTACGGTTGCCAATTACGGTAGACATCGTCAATCTCTTCAGCTGGCAATGTCGCATGCGTTGTCTGGCAAAAGGACACGAACAGCCAATCGAACAAGTCGCGCACCGCCAGTTTAGCCAAATTGTGTCGCACGATCTCAGGGTCTTTCACAGGCGCGCACGACACAACGCAGCAAATGAGTATCGGAATCAAACAGCATTGCGCAGCATTCAATCCTTGCATTGACGTTCCGATGCGGCGGAGACTCGCGTTCAAGATTAAAGACGAAAACGACCTAGTCCTTGTCTTTACCGCCCCCAAACCAGGGGGCCGTCGGGAACGGGCGCCAACCCAACCAGCTTCCGAGTGGATTCTGACCCCAACACACGCCTGACGTCCACATGTGAATCGTGATTCATCCATCAACCCTCTCCTCAATCTCTTCCCTCAGTCTTCTTCCAGCCTCGCCCTGCGCTGACATGCACTGCACGAACTGCAGGGTGCCTCCGTCACAAACCCAACTCGCCATTTCGTCTAGCTTCTCCATGAACTTCTCTATCCTGCGCTCGAACATTTCCAACATGAGGGAGGAAAAGGGGACATTCTACTTTTTACCCTTCCTCGGCCGACCTCTCGGGCGTAACGAGTGCTCCAGGCCGAGGCGGTCGGCTGTCTCTTTTTGCCAGTCGGGGGCACCGAAGGGGCGGCCTCGGGTGAGGCACTCGCGGATTGTTTCCAGCTCCGGCTCGGGGGGCTTCTGGTTGACCCACTCCAGCCAGTGCGGACCGCGCGGGACGGGGCCCGGGTCCAGGCGAGGGACCTCGATCTCGGCCGGCTTCCTGCCGATGGAAGACCACGGCCAACGCTCGGCCTTGCGGATCGGGATCGTCTTCGCCTCGACCGGATTTCGCTCGACGTATCGCATGACCGCCAGCAGGTGCTCGTCTTCCTCGATCGGAAACGCCTTGAAGCGGCCTTGCCAGACGTGGCCGGACGTGTGGTAGTGGCGGTGGTACCGCCGAACATGCGACGTCATCAGCCACTGCATCCATCGGCCGAGGTCACCGTCTTCGAGCGTCCAGACGACGAGATGGAAATGGTTGGGCATCAGGCAGTAGGCCAAAAGCCGCATCGGCACGCGGTCGGACGCCTCGCACAACAGCCGCAAGAAGGCGATGTAATCGGCGTCCTTATGAAAGACCTCCGCCCGCCCGTTCCCGCGATTGAGAACGTGGTAACACATGTTTCCGACGGATGCTCTTGCTGTTCTTGCCATACTGGCAACCTATCAAACCAGGCCATCCCTGTAAAGTAGAATGTCCCCTTTTTCCCCTTTTTCCCTCTGGGGATTCCTTGGCAAACCAATGTGGGTTCTATAACGGCCGTCGCCTTCGGCTCAGGGTTAAACGAACCTGCGGATCGTCTGACTCATAGGTTCGAAAAGCCCGTGAATTCTAGGGTCAAGAATACTTAACGGCGTTGCCCTGGACCCCCGGGAGCACCTGGCTGGGCTGGATCGCTGCTCTCGCTACGGCTCGGCTTCGCGACGGCTTCGGGCCGGCTCCGCCTGGCCCTACGC
>CAZDDA010000652.1:0-1800 GCA_964504085.1 uncultured Thermotogae bacterium
GCCTTCTCCGCCCAGTAGAGATCCCATCGCTGCTGCAGGGAGAGCCAGAAACCCGCGCCATTGCCGAAGTATCGCGCGAGCCGCACGGCCGTGCTTGGCGTCACCCCGCGACGCCCGTTGACGAGCTCGTTCACACGCTGGTACGGCACGTGGATCCCAACAGCAAGGTCCCGCTGCGAGAGCCCCATCGGCTTCAGGAACTCCTCCAGGAGCATCTCCCCTGGGTGCGTCGGCTCCCGGTGTGTCGGTACCCTAATCATGGCTTCGCCACCTCCTATCTGTGGTAGTCCGCAATCTCGACGTTCGCCGGCCCACTCATGGTCCACGCAAAACAGACTCGATAGCGCTCGTTGATCCGGATGCTGTAGTGGCCGGCTCGATCCCCCGTGAGAGTCTCGAGCCGATTGCCGGGAGGAATGGCCAACTCGTCAAGCCGCGCAACCGAGTCGAGCTGATCGAGCTTGCGCCACGCAACCCGCCAAAGGTTTGTCGGACACACAGCACGGGCCTTCCTCCTAGCGCGTCCGTTGAACACGTCCTCCGTGCCTTCGTTTGCGAACGACTGGATCACTCTCGCATGATAGCACGGACATCATGCTACGTCAAACCGTCACCCGTATGAAATCCGTTTTCCGTTCCCGCCTATGACGGCCGTCGAGCCGCCCAGAAGGCAGAATGGGACACACCTTGTTTGCTGCATCAATCCGCGATGCGCTCTTCCCGCGGCACGTCCACTCCTTATCCAATTTGAGAGCGCAGTCGATCACATCGCCGACCAGGGGAACGCTTGGCAGGATATCTTCCTCGGGTACCGGTCGGATCTTTATTCTGGATGTTCGACGGAGCGCGATTCAGCGCGGGTGACAGGAATCGAGACTTGATAACGGTCGGAATCCCTGAGATCTTCGGGGACGCAACCCACGATTCCTCCCTGCCTGGGCCGGCACCTGTCTGCGTCCGAAGGACAGGCAGGCGTCAGACAGGAAGGAGCAGCCCGAAATAGGGTCCTTGTCCCTCGAGTTCACAGAAACAAACTTGTCCCGCGTCGCTCTTCGACATACTCTTGTGCAGAGCTGCACAATAATCATTGTTCGCCGAAAATAGAAATGGAATACGACAAAGACAAAGTCGATGAGATGACCTTGGCGTTGCTGTATCTCGTCATGTCGCGAGAGCATGAATGTGGCCGAGCATGGAAGGGCTTTGACTGGCAGACGATGGACCGCCTCCACCAGAAGGGGTGGATTTCCGATCCAAAGGGCAAAGCCCCGTCAGTCGGAGTCACAGCGGAAGGAATGAAGAAAGCCGAGGAGCTGTTCAGAAAATACTTCCAAGGCAAATGAAACGGCGAACCGGCAACTGGAGTTTGCGTTTTCCCCGCGGCGGGCAAAACGTAACTCGGCCGCACTGTCAGGTACCGTTTTGAGTTTGCCATGAAGATCTCATTCACAATAGATATCAACTGCGCGCCTGAAAACGTGTGGTATTGGATTGGTACCCCGGAAAGGGCGATGGTGTGGCAAACGAGCGTCTCCAAGACGGAGATCGTGCAGGAAACACCCGATATGATCGGAACTACATTTCGTGAGACAATCGAAGAGAATGGACGCGGTGTGGAAATGCATGGCGTAGTCACGGGTTACAGGGAGAACCAGTTACTCGCGATGCACATGGACAGCAAGTACCACTCGGTTGATGTGGAACATCGCCTTGAAGAAATCGAGAATCGTACTCGTCTGACCCGAAACGCGACGATTCGTTTTAAGTCCTTCATGGAAGCTTTGAGCATTCTTATTGGGC
>CAZDDA010000653.1:0-1794 GCA_964504085.1 uncultured Thermotogae bacterium
AGGGTGGCGAGGTCCGAGGTGACCTGACGACTGTGCGCGGGTTCCTTCAGGTACGCCTAACGTCAACGTACCTAGAACCTTCGTTCGTGAGTTCTTGGTACGGCTTTAGCTTGTGCTTCAAGGGATCAGATCCCGTCTTGTATGATGCGGGGCTGGAGGTTGAAGTGGTCGATCGAAATGCGCGCGGGCAGTTCATTCGAACGCCAGATGGCGAGAAGACTCCTCTGATGCTGGAGGTCGAACAGCGGCTCGGCCGATCCCTTGAGGAGGACTACCAGGAGCACTACATCAGCAGAGGTTGGGGACAGAAGCGACTCGCCAACCGATGGGGGGTGGGGCGGAATCTCATCTTCGGGAGATCGCTTCGAGGAGGGCGGCGATCATGGGCCGAGATGCTTGGCTTGCCTGTCCGTCCGGTAGGAGGAACGGCGTCGAACGCTGTTGCAGCCACACGACCTTCCTGCGAGATCTGCGGTTGGGAAGGCCCCTTGGATCGCGCACACTTCGTTCCACGTGCCGCTGGAGGGCCTCGCGGATGGAACATCCTCCAGCTATGCCCAAACTGCCACCGGCTGCTCGACTGCGGGGATCCCGAGAAGCTCCAGGCAGCGAAGGAAGTGCTGCTGAAGCGCGAGGCGGAGAGAATCCTGGAAGGAGTGCACGACGAGGCAGAGGCAAAACGTCGGCTGCTCTGGATTGCAGAGCGCGTGATTGCGAGGTGAGTCAACCAGCGGAATGGTGTGATTCACTGCAGCCTTCCTTCGCAGGGCTCTCACTCACTGGGCGCTGACTAGATTCGGAGTTCGTGCAGTGTGCGTGGCGGATGGCGGGAAAGCGCCACTCGGTGCTATGCCCTTCTCCGCTCTTGTCATCATTGACCAGGAAACATAGACTGTCTTTGGAGACTATCCGACGTCTGGGAGCGGAACAGCGGAGCAATGAGCACAGACCCAGAAGCCAAGCCATGGGAAGAGGCTCGCCTGATCCCGGTCTCGGGAATCCGTAGTGCAGAAGAGCAGGAGCGCAGAGCTACATCAGCGTTGCTTGCAGTGCTGTATGCAGTAGAGGAGTTCGGCGCAGCAATCACGAAGCCTCTTGGCGCACCCAAAGGGAAGCTGAGATCCTTCATAGAACCACCATTCGAGATGGCCAATGGCCGTTGGGTTCGCCCGGATGGCCTAATACAGGTCACGCGTGGAAGGCGAACTTGGACAGCGCTCGTGGAAGTCAAGACAGGCAAGAATACGCTCGATCGCGATCAGATCGAGGCCTACCTGGATGTTGTGAAGGAGCAAGGCTTCGATTGCGTCATCACAATCTCAAACCAGATCGCGAAGATCCCTGGCGAGCATCCTGTCGCGGTGGACGGGAGAAGGTTGAGAAGGGCTGCTCTTCACCACCTATCGTGGTCACGACTTCTCACGGAGGCGATGCTCCAGAAGTCGCATCGCGGCGTTGCTGACCCAGATCAGGCATGGATTCTTGGCGAACTCATCAGATACCTTGAACACGAGAACGCAGGTGCAGTGGACTTCCGTGATATGGGTGAAGCCTGGGTTGCGGTCCGAGACGCTGTGAAGAATGGAACCCTGCGGCAGTCTGACAAGAAGGCTATTGAGGTCGCCGGGAAGTGGGAAGAGCTAGTGTCGTTTGCGGCTCTGCGGCTGGGGCGGAAGCTGGGGACAGACGTTCGAGAGGTGCTCCACGCAAAGGAGCGGTCGGATCTCTCGGTTCGGATCTCCAGTATCGTCGACTCCATGGTAGCGCACGGTGTGATGCTGGGGGAGATCAGAA
>CAZDDA010000654.1:0-1790 GCA_964504085.1 uncultured Thermotogae bacterium
CCGCAAGAGAGACCGCACTCTCTGAAGCTTGATACAGCCTCGATAAAGAGCTTAGGGGACGCAAGTCTCAAGAGCAGACGGCGATGGTGTTAACGGGCCAGAAGCCAACACAAAGAGCGCCGAGAACCAGGTTAGCGCTCGGAGGGTCTGCCGGGGTCCACAAAGAGCGTGGGATGCGTGAAGAGAAGCGTCAAGAACTTGGGAGACCCTGGTGGGGCCTGGAGGGAGTAGGGACCAGGTAGGCGGAGCGGAAACGACAAGTAGGGAAACCGACAACCGCCAGGGAGTCAGACCAGCCCATAGTACTCTGAGACGGTAGGGCCGATCACGGGCAAGTTTTGGCTTGCTAGGGGAAGGGGCTGGCAGGAATACGTAGCCTGCAAAGGAAACACTGTCCGGACAAGGAGGATCGGAGTGTCAGTGCAAACCTCACTGCGGGGAATAGCAAAGAAGGCACAAGAGCAGAAGAAGCATCGGTTCGGCAATCTCTATGAGATGCTCAACGAGGAATTTCTCCTCGATTGCTGGCGCTACATCAGGAAAGATGCAGCATATGGCGTCGATCGGGTGAGTGCAGAAGAATATGAGGAGAACCTCGAAGAAAACATCAGGCAACTGGTGGAGCGTCTCAAGAAGAAAAGCTACCGGGCCAAACTCGTCAGAAGGCAGTATATACCCAAAGGGGAAGGCAAGTTCCGCCCGTTGGGTATCCCAGCCACGGAAGACAAGTTGCTTCAGGTGGCGGTCAAGCGGATACTAGAAGCCATTTACGAGCAGGATTTCCTGCGGTGTAGCTATGGGTATCGGCCCAACGTCAGCGCGTTGCACGCGGTGGACAAACTGACGGTCAAGCTTCAATTCGGGCAATACAACTTCATAGTGGAAGCTGACATCAAGGGATACTTTGACAACATCGACCACGAAAGATTGGTCGAAATGTTAGAGGAACGAATTGATGACCGCGCATTGATCCGACTGATCAAAAAGTGGCTGAAGGCAGGCATATTGGACACGGATGGGAAGGTGATACACCCTACAACGGGCACGCCGCAAGGCGGGATCGTCTCACCCATCTTGGCCAATGTATACCTGCACTATGTTCTCGATCTGTGGTTCCATCGAATCGTCAAGAAACACTGTAGAGGCGAAGCGTGCCTGATTCGTTACGCCGATGATTTTGTGTGCGCGTTTCAGTACCAGGCAGATGCAGAACGCTTCTATCGCGTCCTTGGCAAAAGGCTTGGGAAGTTCGGGCTGGAAGTGGCGGCTGAAAAGACACGGGTTATCCCGTTCCATCGTGACCCGCCGGCACATAAATCCAGATTCGATTTCCTAGGGTTCGAGTTCTACTGGGGCAAAGACAGAGGAGGAAGACCACACCTCAAACGTCGAACCTCACGCAAGAAGTTGAGAGCTTCACTAAAACGTTTTGCGATGTGGTGCCGAGAGAACCGGAATCTGAGGCTAATGATTCTGTTCAGACGGCTGAATGCCAAACTCCGTGGGTATTACAACTACTACGGGGTGGTGGGTAACTATGCCAGCTTGAATCAGTTTTTCTGGCAAGCAATGCGGATACTATTCAAATGGCTAAACCGGCGCAGCCAACGACGCAGTTTCAATTGGCAAGGATTTCAGGAACTCTTAAAGCACTTCCAAGTAGAACACCCACGGATTGTAGGACGACCAAAGACGAGAAAAGCTGCTTCGCTGGCTTGAGCCGGATTGCGGAAGCGAGTATTCCTGAAGAGCCCGGTGCGAGAAAACCGCACGCCGGGATCTGTGCGGGG
>CAZDDA010000655.1:0-1790 GCA_964504085.1 uncultured Thermotogae bacterium
ACATCCGTTTGGACTTGCCCGCCTTGCGCGAGATCCGTGTCCGCGAACGGGAACGCCGTGGCGGCTTCGTCACTCCCCAGTCTTTGGTTAGTGTCTCGAAGACCTCGGGTGATTCATAGCGGACGACATTGCCCGTTTCCGGCATGGGGCCAATAAGCCCTCGGATGACTGGCAGTCCCCGCAGTTTCAGATCGGTGCTGCAGTCGTCGACGCCAACCTGAATATGTCGTTTCAGCAAAGCCTCCTCCGTGTCGTAATCGCGTATCTTGATTTCGCCATTCGTCCCTCGAGTGACCACGCGGAAGGTATCTTTGCTCATTTTCACCTTTCTTTGGTTCATGTGCCCAGACCGGACTCCCATGCCCCTAACGTCGGATATCGGCTTTGCCGAAGGTGTCGGCGAACCTTTCTTCCGTGCGCGACACAGCGATGGCATCCCGGGAAAATGGAAAATTGGGCACTTCGGCAACGCTCGTTACGACACATCTTTGGCACGCGACCGCTTGCTCCTGCACGATCCCGCCGTTCGCGACAATGCAATTGTTGAGGAAGGGGCGAAAACTAGGAAGAATACGAGTGTGGCGCACCGGCTGTGTGGAAAACCGTGTAATTCGGTAAGGGATTGGGGCCGTGGAGGTCGAATGATTATTGGGTATTAGCGTTGCTGACGTGTTCGAAGGTCACTCGCAATGGTGGTTCACTGGGGAGAGCGGCCAAGGAGGATATCCCTAGGGCTTTGGTGGCTCGCCTATTCTTCGGTTTCTTCGTGTGTGTCTTAAATGCTAGTTTTTACTGTAATTACCATGCTTTCCATGTTGTTTCTTGCCTCAGGTTGACCACAAGTCAGCAAGAACCTAGGTTTGAGTGGCGGTGATCACTTCTCTTGCAAGGATGGCGCCGCTATGAACTCCAGGCTGAGAGGGAACTCACGCTCATCGCAGCCTCCCCTCGCGAGTTTCGCATTTTCCGCAACCAAAGATAGTTGGGGGTCTATGTCCATGCGTCCTAGAACAGTTTTTCCCTTGTTGCTTGTACTGGCGGTCGTTTCCTCGGCGTCTGGCCAAGAATGGGCTCGCAAAATGTTCAAGAACAAGAGCCACGACTTCGGTACAGTCGCTCGGGACTCCAAGGTTGAACATGTATTTGAGTTGACAAATATCTATCTTGAAGACGTCCACATCGCGAGCGTTCGATCGAGTTGTAGTTGCACGACGCCACGAATTCAGAAGGAGTGGCTGAAGACGTATGAGAAGGGCGCGATCGTCGCCCATTACAACACGGATCGGTTTCTCGGGAGCAAGGGCGCGACAATCACGGTCACGATTGACAAGCCCTTCTACGTGGAAGTGCAACTCCATGTTAAGGGAAACATTCGCAGCGACGTAGTCTTCAACCCTGGCAGCGTCCAGTTTGGCTCGGTCGATGAAGGAGTGGCGGTCGAGAAGAGGGTGGCTGTTAGCAGCACGAAAGGCACTCGCTGGCAAGTCTCGGGTGTCGAGAGCTCGAACCCACACGTCTCGGCCACGATCCTCGGATCTCGCCGCAGTGGCCGGTATATGGTCTATGATCTGGCCGTGAAACTAAGCAAAACCGCGCCGGCCGGATATATTCGTAATCACCTGACGCTTGTTACGAATGACTATCAGAGCAAGCAGATCCCGCTGTTGGTCGAGGGGGTGGTTGAGCCGAGCATTACGGTGAGTCCCGCGTCACTGTTTATGGGCGTCGTCCCCTCGGGGCAACGAATTACGAAGAAGCTGGTCGTTCGTGGCAAGCAACCGTTTCGCATT
>CAZDDA010000656.1:0-1783 GCA_964504085.1 uncultured Thermotogae bacterium
GATGCAGCGGTCTCAAGACGGCTTTCCCGGTCGCTGAGGAAGCTCACGTTAAAGGTCAACGAGCGGCTGCAGTCAAAGGGCGCGACCCAACGTGATACGGCAGATGAGCGGGTCCAGCCCATCTACTGCATGGTCATCTCGGAGAAGGGCAAGGAGAGCTTGACTCGGTCCGAGTACGAGCAGCGCGCGGCCAAGAAGGATACCCTCGACATCCTCATTGACGGGACAACCCTTGAGGTCAGATGTCGGGACGCGCAGGGTACTGTGCATGATTCCAGCATCCGGCCGGGAGAACTAGCGATGCTGAGCGAGTACATGGAGTTTCCGGGCAAGTGGATACGGCCGCGGGATACCAACGCAGGTAAGGAGTGCAACAGCCTTGATGCCGCGAATCGCATGTTTTATGCTGCACGGCGCGCAGTAGGTCCGGCGACCGAGGAGTCCACGGACCGTTTCTTCAAGCGGGACAAGAGCGCAAAAGGCACCAAGAATCGAAGATTCCGATTCGATCCACACAGCACTCTGAAGTACTTGGTCAGTCTCCCTACGTGATCGGTCACTTCCTCAGTCGGCGCCCGTCTCCCTAGATTCTCCCTAGTTCTCCCTCCATTCTCCCTGTTGAGCCCGCACGCTTCTGGCGACCGAAGAGACGGTCATCAGAGGAACGGCGGCACGATGCTATGACGCCCGGTTGATCCGGGTGAACGCCCCCTGGGAGTTCCTTCGCCGGACCTCGCTCTCAGGGGGCGTTTTGTGTGTAGAAGGAGATCTGATGTGACTGATGCTGTGACCAAGTCCAACCTTTCATTCCCCCGAGCCCGCCTGATCGAGTCGATGCAGCACCTCGGCTTCGGCACGATCGAGGACCTCGTCATCCGCGATGGGGAACCGGTCCTAGACCCGCCTCCTCGCATGATCCGGCATGTGAAGTTCAAGGGTGAGAACGGACCCCGTCCGGAGACCGATCTCGATGACTTCGTTCTCAAAAAGAGAGTCCTGGACTTTCTCGACCACCTCGATGCCATCGGCAACGGGGTCATCCGGTCGTTGGAAGTGAAGTACGGATTGCCGTTCACGATGGAGATCGAGGAGGTCAATGTCTGACAGATGGGGTCGGCTCCCGTAGTCCAAACCTGACCCTTTTCACCAGACGTTCAACCGGCCACGCGGTGGAGGTGAACGTGGGTGTCGCCCAAGGGGCGTATCCCACGGACCTCCACCCTCTGGTCCCCACCCTGCCTTGAGCGACACCCGCATGCCTCTCCGCTGCCAGAGGAGAGGCATTGACGGGCAAAGCGAATCCCAATGATCTCGACCCCTACGCCAAGAGCATCATCCAACACAAGGCGCGGCAGCTAATCGGGAAGTACGGATTCAACCGGGACGATCTTGACGATCTGCAGCAGGATATGGCGTTGGACCTCCTGGTGCGGCTGCCGAAGTTCGATCCGAGCAAAGCCAGCTTCCGCACCTTCGTGTCTCTGATCGTCAACCGCAAGACAGCATCGATCGTCCGGTCTCGCCGGCGCGAGAAGCGAAGCTACCGTCGTCACCTTGTGTCGCTTGATGAGCCGGTCGCATCCAGAGACGGTTCAGTCACCCAGCGAGAACAGACCATCAGCCGAGACGACTTCGACCGCCGGATGGGCAAACACGGTCTTTCCGACGAGGAGCGTGTCGATCTGCATATCGATCTGTCTCTCGCTGTCTCCGAGCTGTCCCCCGACCTTCGCAATCTGGCTGGACAGCTTGTGACGCACTCCATCTCGGAGGTCGCTCGGGA
>CAZDDA010000657.1:0-1783 GCA_964504085.1 uncultured Thermotogae bacterium
CAGGGTGCCTTCCTGAATCAGGTCCAGGAAGGGTACACCGCGACCTCGGTATCTCTTGGCGATGCTCACAACTAGGCGCAGGTTCGCTCGCACAAGGTGACAGCGGGCCTTGTCACCTGCCTCGATCACGCCTCGAAGCCGATCCACTTCTTGTGCCCCGTGATGACCATTGTCCCGCAGCGAGTCCTTCGCCTCCTGCGCCCTGTCCATGGCCTGCGCCAGCTCGATCTCTTCACCTTTGCTCAGCAATGGCTCTCTTCCCGCCTCGCTGATACACAACGACAGAGTGTCATAGGGACGGAGTTCACTCAGCCGCACGACGTTGTCGTCGCTCACCGCTGCACCTCGCTTGCAACAAATGCCTCGTAGGCCGACGGCCATGAAGCGGCCATCGGCTGCTCAGAAAACGCTACTCGGACCAATGCGTCCCCTATTCGGCGGCGCAATCGCCTCATAGACGCCAACAGCGCAGCTAGTAGCTGCGCTAGACAAACCAACCTTGCAGTACGCCAGGGGACTTCAACCAAAACCATCTTCCTTTCGCCACTCGACCTCCAAGCGGTGTATCTGCACCCACGTGAGCCGGCTCGCTCGCTCGCGGACAACCGCCGAGCCCGTGACATCTGTGTCGTCCGCCGGGGACCGGGCCCCCTGGCCTCGCTGAGCCTCACGAGGCGCTTGGGCAACGGCTTCGCATTGACGGCTTTGTGACTCCTGCGATGGCGCCACAAGGTAGGCGTCCCACAGGGCCATCTCCATCTCATCCCACGTCGATCTGCCCTCGCTCCTCGCCCACACCGTCAACACTACCCAGACCAACGCGATGATCCCTAGCACCACGGGGAATGTGATGTCGACGGTGTTGCTTTCCATCTCTACTGACTCGCTTCCTGCCTCGCTATCGCCCGTTCCATCTCCCGGTAGAGATCCGCGAACTCGCCTCGAAGCTGCCGCTGGAGGGAGACCGCCAGCGCCTTCAACTCGCCTTTCTCCATCAGAGGGAGCACGACCTCGCGCACCACTGCACGAAGCCGGTGGTGACCATAGGCATCGTCACCCGAGCCACGAACTGGGACCCGTACGCCAAACCCCGGCACCCGCACCTTGGCCGGCGTCCCCTTGACCCGCCGAGCCCGTTGGTACGCCGCCCGCATCTCGCCCCTTAGCTGTGTTACCAGCCGAGGCTCCAGCCACCGCAGAACGCGCTGCGCCTGGTCCGTTGCCGGCGAAGACAGCGGTGTCCGGCGCCGCATCATCTGTTCCACCACGAATCCGTGTCGCTGCCGCATGCTTGACCTCCTAGTGTTCACCACGCTACACTGCCACACCTTTGCCATGGCAACAGGGGCAATCGGGGGCCACCGGCGTGTTAGCCGGATCCCACTGCCCTTCCCCAGCACAACAAACACAACCGTGTGTGCGATCCCAGATCGTCTGAGCCTCTTCCACCGTCTTCCTCAGAGCTTCAGTGTACGCCTCAAGAGGGAACGGCCAGTGCAGCTTTATCGGCACCGTCTGTTCCTCGACGCCTTCGACGATAGATCCCACGACGATGCTGTCCGACTCGAACTCGACGTAGGCCCCGCAGGTCGTGTATCGGAAGGCCCACTTCTTGAGCATCCCCCTTGCATCCGCGCACGTCTCCGCCTTGACACCGGCGAGAGCTTGGGTGAGCTCAATCTCGTTGCGGCAAGTATCGGGGGGAGCATCTCCTTCGTGGAGCTCAAAGTGCGGAACAGTCGTCTTTGATTGGTCATGCTGGTACATGGTTCGGGACCTCCGG
>CAZDDA010000658.1:0-1780 GCA_964504085.1 uncultured Thermotogae bacterium
GTCTGTCAGGAGACTGCTAGCCAGAAGTTCTAAACCTGTCCACCACTCCCAACCAACGTAGAAGCGCCCTCATTCGAGGGCGTTTCTTCTTTGGGTGAGCGTGGTGAGAACCCCCATGTCACCGATAGGAGTTCGCGACAGCGAACTCCCGAGCAACTGATGAACGGGCAAACCGCTTCAGTTGCCATCCTCCATCTCCCAACCAGCGCCGAAACGCAGTTGCTGTCTCAATTAGCGGGTTCGCAGACTCCTGCTCCTACGCTAGAAGCCCGTTTGCGTCAGGTGAGAATCGTCAGATGAAGCGGTTCGTTCGAGTTCCACAGGCTCCAAACCGTAGATCCGATCTCGGTCTCAGAGAACCTCGATTTGCGCATCTTCGCTCCCTCCCCTAGACGCTAACTCATGTCGATCTTGGACTTCTGCCTGAACTGAATCGGACGTGGATGCACATTGATGCGATGCTGTTCTGCCGTGTGCTATACTCGGCATATGAATCGTACGGGATTGAGCTAGTTGACTCACAAGGAGTTTACTAGAGGAAGACACGTGCCCAGCGGACTCGGTATTCGCGAAGCGCTCCATGTCCTGCTTCTGGTGGTAGTTACGGCCGTACTGCTCTCGGCGCCTGCAGGCGCGAAGACCTTGACGATAGCGACAGTCGAAGGAAGTGAAGAGGACTGGTCCACGATCCTGGAGGAGTTCAGGACCATCTGCTCGGGCGCAGACGCGGAAATCAAACCGTACCCGAGCGGGCAACTGAAGCAGCTCATTGTGGTGGGACACATGGCGGGCAACCACCTAGCTGATGTGCTGATGATCCACCACAGCTGGCTGCGTGAGTTGGCGGAAGCGGGAGCTATTCTGGACTTGTCTTCCTACACTGAGGAGCTTCTGGAAGGTGCCTTCATCTGCGGAGGACAGGGACTGACCCCTGCACGAGTCGACGGTCGGACCTACGGGCTTCCCTTCCGGCCGAGTGAAACATGGAAGGTCTGTGCTGCTACAGAAACTCAATTGCTCCCAGAAGTCATCGAGCTGATGAAGATTGCCTCTGAGAGCGCACAAGCGGCGATTCAGGTGAGCGTCACGGCTAGGAATGAAGTAGAGCAGCTCGCGCAGAATCTCGGTGATGACAATGGCATCCCGCTGCTTCCCATCAACCCAGTGAGCGCCAAGGGAAGAGCTGTGGAGATCACGGTTCTTGCACGCCACTACGGTTCCAACGAGCCCGCCGTTAATCAAGAGGTCACCGTTTACTCTACTCTTCGGAACGAGAGCGGCGAGCGGATTGCGGCGTTCGACAGCACAGATCAACTATCTTGCGCAGACGGCAGTGTAGCGATACGTGGGACAACCGACCAAGAGGGTCAGTTCGTTGTGCGTCTGCGACCTCTCGACGTATCCGAGACAGACGAATACAAGACTGCCGTTGCCGCGTTGACCCCTACCCACACGCAGCGCCGCCTCAAGCTGCGAGGGAATTTCGGTGCTGGGATTGGCACGATCCGTATTGGCGCTGACGCGCAAGCGCTATGGGAAGACGATTGGCCAACGTACAGTGAGGTCGTACGAGTCAAGCTGTTCGAGGTAGTCGCCGCATTCAAGGAGCCACCCGAGTGGCGGGGAACCTTCAGCCCGTACGTGGAGGAAGCGTGTTCGAGGACGACCGAAGACTGCTACGACACATCAACTTCACACGGGGAAACGCGAGTGACCTACCAGTTCCCTGGCGTCTTCACGGACACAGTCAAATGCTTTTCCCGAGGTGGCCTGTGCTGGT
>CAZDDA010000659.1:0-1775 GCA_964504085.1 uncultured Thermotogae bacterium
GTGGGTGGTTTTGGTGAATGATGAACACCTTGTTGGCCTTATCGTCTGGTGGGTTCTTGATGTAGACATCGAGTGGGTCACCATCAGCCCCCCTCGAGCCGCGGATCTCTCCGTAGTGCGCTCCGCGGAAGTTGGTTTTCCAGTGCTTGCCATTTGGGTCTTTCCCCTCACGGACGGAGCCATCCAGGTTCTCGATGTCGATGACCATCTTGCGGAAACGCACAGTGGCCACGAAGGGGTATTCGTCGCGGTTGGGGAACGGAGGAGGACTGATTTTGAGCTCTGCCATGTTGTAATCTTAGGCGGTTATGCCCGGATTTTCAAGGAGATCTCGGGTGCAGTTACGCCGTAAAGCCGACACCCTCTTTTTTAGCTGAAACGTCCTTTGCCTCGGGGGGTTATTGCATACAACTTCTACTTTCTCTTCATACCGGTTTGGACTATCATTAGCGTAACCATGTAGGATCGCGGAGGCTTTTATGGGTGAGACGGCTGAAGTCAAGAAAGCGGCGAAGAAACAGGATGCTACGCTTGGCCGGAGCACTAAAGTGGCCATCTGGACGGCGCTCATCGCGGCAGCGGGCACCTTTTTCACGACAGGGTTGCCTGACATCATTCGTCTGTTCAGCTCCCGACCTCCCCTCGAGCAGGTCCAGGATATGATTGCGGACCAAGCTGACAAGCTCACCAATGCCACCAACAGAAACGTGGAGACGCTCCACAAGCAGCAACAGGCTCTGGAAGCGCTGGATGCGCTTTTGGCCATGCAGCGCGAAGAGCTGGCCAAGCTGACAGGATGCGTTGAGACAGTGCAAGACGTTATGCGCGACTGCTGTACCCGACGTGCGCCCACCACGCGTGCAAAGCTGAACAGGAAGCCGACGAAAACAAAAGCCGTGGGCCCCCCAGAGCCGTCGGCAGTGATGAAGATCATGGTGCACGATGAGGACGAAGAGGAGGTATTCCAGAAGGTGCCTCAGATGGATCGTCCCTGGCAACAAGAACAAGTCCAGATGCAGGAGGAGTGATGCCGGAACTCACCACCCCCTTTCAGCTCGTTCCTGACCGGAAGCTTTCCAAAGTGGAGCTGGTAGTTGCTATCCGCCAAGCGGTCATCGCAGAACACGATGCGGTGGCGCAGTACACGCTGCAGGCCGAAGCAACGGATGATCCTCTGGTGAAAAAAGTGCTGCTGGACATCGCGGATGAGGAGCGCGTCCACATCGGGGAGCTGACACACCTCTTGGAGTACCTAACCGAAGATGAAGAAGCACTGATGAAGAAGGGCCGCGATGAGGCCGACGGTGCCGCGCGTGGCGTAGTGGATGGACGCGAGGGCGAGAACGACAACGACGAGGAGTAGTCGATGCCGCTGTCTGCCCAATTTGGTCTGAGGCTTGATCCTGATGTTGTACGGGAAGCGGAATGTACATCTGCTGAGGCTGTCGGAGATTTTGTCTGTATCGCTGGAGATCCACCGAATGGCTACGATGTGGTCGCTAAGGCAGACCCGGCAGATTTCAACAAAATGCCTGCGGTGGGGGTTGTCATCAGCAAGTCATCTCCTACTGAGTGCCTTGTGCAATGGTATGGAGAGACTCCAGACATTTTCTCGGGGCTCTCCTCTGGAGAAGTATATTTTGTAGGCGCAGATTCGAAGATTGCGGAGGAACCACCGACCCCAATTACAGTACCGCTGTTCACACAGTTCATGGGAGTCGCTACTGCAGAAACACGGCTGTACTTGAGACCCAACGATCACATGGTAAGGAGAG
>CAZDDA010000660.1:0-1766 GCA_964504085.1 uncultured Thermotogae bacterium
ATCCCATATCATTGCAGTCTCCTTATCCCATGCTGCTCCTGACGTTCCGCCCCCCCAGAGACCCGTCTCAGCAGGGCAGGTCCTTTTGCTTTGACGTCTTGCTCCCAGCCTTCGGCGCCTTCCTGAAGGTAGTGTCCACCTGGCGCGAAGGTGGGTAGTCGATTCCTTTCCCTGCAAGCAGATCTTCGATGGTGACAATCTGAATACGTGGGTACTTCTTCCTCCAGCCCGGGGATTCGTAGAACCCGCTCCCCGCAGCTTCCTTCAGCATTGCTCTTGTGGGTTCACGAAGCGTGATCAGCACGCCGATCTCTGCCTCTTCTCGTTCCAGCACCCCTCGGAGGTCGCGCACCTGCGCCACAGAGACGTGCCCGGATTTCACCGACAATATGATCTGCTTGGTTTTCCCTCCCGCAGCTTCATCGTGAAAATAGACTCGTCCATCTATCCCTCTGTCCGCCCCTTTTTTTCGCTCCTCACGGCCCGTCTCCAAGAGACTCAAAGCCCACCACTGGAACTCGTACGGGTCCGACTCGGCAAGCTGCCGTGCCCCCGAGAGATCCTGCGGCTGGCCGATCACCTTGTACGACACGCCATTGCCAAAAGCATTGCGCAGCCTGCGCCTAATGAGCCGCACAGCAAGGTGCGTAACGTCGATGCCTGTCCATCTCCTGTTGAGTCGCTGCGCCACGGAGACAGTCGTCCCGCAACCGCAGAACGGATCGAGAACCCTGTCACCTTCCTCGCTGCTCGTATTGATGATGCGCTCCAGTAACGCTTCGGGTTTCTGCGTAGGATACCCCAGGCTTTCGTGGTGCGACCCGTGCAAGTGTTCTATGTCGTCCCACACATCCGTGACCCCCGCCCCCTCCATCTCGTCCAGATAGCGCTTGTACCGGACCACTCCCCCTCTCTCCGGCAAGATGACTCGCCCTCCTTCCCATTCCTTTTGCATTCGCTCCTTCGTCCAGCGCCACACCCTGACCACTCCGCTGCCCGGCGGGAATTCATATGTGAGGTTGGGGCGATTCTTGTTCGGATTCGCTAGGTTGTCCAGCGTATACCTTCTTCCCGTTCCTTCCTCGACAAACTTGTAGAACTTCTCGACGTAATCAGGGTCGTGCGGCCTGTATTGCTGATGGTATTTCGCCCTCGAACTCTTCGCGAAGAAGAGAATGACATCGTGCGCCCGGGACATTCGCAGCGAGACGTGCGCTTTCGGCTGCGCTCTCTTCCAGATGATCTCATTCCGGAAGTTCTCCGGCCCGAATACGGCGTCCAAGAGCATCTTCAGATAGTGGCTCGCCGTCGGGTCACAGTGCAGATAGATGCTCCCGCTGGGTTTCAGAACTCTGTGCAGCTCCGCAAGCCGGGGGGCCATCATTGCAAGGTAGGCTGTCATATCACTCTGGCCCAAGAAGCTCCGGAGTGCCTGCATGGCTTGCGATACCGCCCCCCCAGCCTCCACGATGTCCTCGTATGCCCGCGCGGCTGCGCGGTCCCAGTGCCACGTATCTTCAAAAGCCCTGATCTGAGCAGCAGAGTCCCTGCCGTTGCGCTCCGCAAAGAGAACGTTGTAGCTCTGGTTAGACTTGAAGGGGGGATCAAGATAGACCAGATCGACTGACTCGTCCTTGATGTATCGCCGAAGGATGTCAAGGTTGTCGCCGTAGTAGAGGAAGTTTCCGCTCTCATCGGCTTGCGCCATGCGCTCACCTGCTTTCTTCCGCGTAACCCGAACGGAACTGCTCTGCGAACACAATAAT
>CAZDDA010000661.1:0-1766 GCA_964504085.1 uncultured Thermotogae bacterium
TAGTACAGGATGTCCGGATCTTCAGGGTGAACTGCGATGCTGTAGAATCCCGTACCGTAGCTTGGGAACTTCTCGTTTGGGGGTGTGATGTCCCGAAACGTCGATCCTCCGTCTTCTGTCACGTACAGATTCCCTGCACCAACGTATACCTTGCCCTCGAGAGTGACATTGATGATCCAGACCTGCGTGCTGTCGAAGCCTCCGAAATCGAAGTAGACGGGCGTCCATGTCTCTCCGCCGTCGTACGACTTGTGGATCAATGGCTGATCCATCGTCTCGTTCCGAATAGGCGCCTCGCTCAACCACAACTCGCCGCTCTTCTCCGGATGCACAGCGATCGACGAGACCCCGCGCGGCTCGCGCTGCCCGTAGTGCACTTCGTTCCATGTATCGCCGTTGTCAGCCGTCCGGAAGACGCGCCCGTTTCCCCACTCCTCGAGTTCCTCATCAAAGATGCTGATGAGCACTTCTCCGTATCCCAGGGGGAGCAAAGCTGCGGGGCTGCTATGGTAGGGAGTTTGCAGGTCCCCGGTGATATCACGCCAGCTCAAGCCTCCGTTCTCGCTCATGAACACGCAAACCGTCTCCTTGTCGCGGTATCTCCCGGCTGCGTAGAGCGCCTCCGGATTCGCGGGGTCCATCGCGACGATCATGAAGTGCGCCACCCGGTCTGTATCGCCCACCCTCATCTCCCAGGTTTGCCCATAGTCGCTAGACCTGAGCAGTCCATCGACACCGGCGTAGACGACACCGGGCTGCCCAGGATGACTGAACAAGCTCGTCGAGATTGAGCCTGCGGCCCCTGCAGGGTACGGGCGCGTCTCCCAGGACTCTCCTCCGTCCCCGCTGTAGTACAGCCCTTCCTCCGATCCGATGGCGTAGATCTTGCGGTGATCGAATGCGTCTATCGCAACGGTAGATACATAGCCACCGGGCGGACCGTACAGCCTTTCCCAGATGGGCTCCTCGATTTCCGGCACGGAGGCAATGTCGGCCATGGCGAGCGTGCTCTGCGCGTGGACACTCGCTCGATCCGCATCATGCGTCGCGTCTTGAGGGACGCCTACAGCGACAAGGACGAGAACTGCCATGTACGGAAGCAGTCGCCATAGGGAAGATCGGCTCAGCACGAGGACCTCCTCGACTACTCTTAGGGCGAGTATAGAGCGCCAACCGTATGCCGTGAAGTTGCATCTCGCAGATGGTGCCCTTCTGAGTCCGCGCAGTATCTCTCATGCTCTGCACTACGCACAGCGAACTGCGGTGTCGAAGATGCGATTCGCCGGGCGGCATCCGACCGAGGGGCGCAGGCAACCTAGCTCACTACGGAGCTCGTCAAACCCCGAGGGGAAGGCGAAAGAATGTCAAGTTGATTCGGGAAGCTGGCACCCATCTCCACACAACGGCCAACACAGAAGTTCCACATTCAGTCCCCAGTCTCCAAACCGTGCCCCTTTCGGTCTCTGCTACTCATCGGTTGGCCCACATGCTTGTGTCAAATGCGCACATCTGAACTCATTGAGAGTCCGACAGGATAGACATATCATTCTGACCAAGAAGGTGAGAGAGATGGAGTCAATCAACTGGATTCTCAATCGCCGCGCGTCGTCGTGTAAGGATAGTCCAGCTGCCAAGCGCGTCATCCCCAACGGGATTGCAATGACTACGCGCCACTTCCATAGTCAGATTCCCGGATTCCAAATCAGCCCACTCAAGAATCTTCACCAGCTTGCATCGATGCTTCATCTGGGTGGAATCTGGATCAA
>CAZDDA010000662.1:0-1763 GCA_964504085.1 uncultured Thermotogae bacterium
GGAGCGCAAGGTCATGATCGGCCCTGTCGCGCAACGCCGCCAGCACCAGCCGGCAATCGCCGAACCGCAGCTCCAACGGTTCGTGTACGTCGTGATCCTCCTCCATCAACACGTCGCTTCCCACGATGCCGACATCGGCGATCCCATACTCCACGTACGTTGGCACATCGAACGGCTTGGCGATCATAAACCGATACCGCCCGCCATCCGCATCGAAGACCAACCGCCTCGATTTTGTCTCGTAATCCGTGATCGTGGCCCCGATGCGTTTGAACAGGTCTATTGACGGCGCAAGCAGTCGTCCCTTCGGAAGCGCGACCGTCAGTCGGTCCATGAAAAATCTCCTCTCTTTAGCCAGCAACGGTTTACCTCTGCTGGTCCTTTGTGTCGCTCGTTTTGAGCGGCACAATCCGTTTTCCGCCCTCCTCGAGAACGATCAGCTCCGCCATCCCTTTTTGTCGGGCGTAGGCGAGCGCTTCTTCCTCTCTTCGGTCGACGACCTCGATCTCCACGCGTTTGCCCTGGGCCCGCAGCATCTTCGCCAACTCATACGCTTCACCGCGGCGCTCACGGCTGAATCGGACGAGCGTGTCCACTCCGGGAAGCGCAGGAAGCTTTTCTTTCTGCACAATGGTCCTGATTCGATCGATATCGAAGGCACAGCCCACCGCGGGGCAGGGATAGCCGAACTTGGCGATCAGGTCGTCGTAGCGGCCGCCCTTCAAGATCGAGGATCCCAGTGACCGGGAAAACCCCTCGAACATCAGGCCGGTGTAATACCCGAACCCCCGAACCTCCGCGAGGTCGATCGCCACTCTATCGACGAGGCGGTAGTCGCCCAAGATGCGGTAGATCTCGGCCAGATTCTCCAACGCCGCTTCGGAGGTTTCGTTGTCGGCGAGCGTCGACGCGCGTTCGATGACCTCTTCTCCTCCACAGAGGGTGAGCATCTCGAGGATCAGTCGCTGCTTGTCTTCTGGCAGGTTCCGTCCCTCCACAAAGCGCGTGAGTTCTTCGCGATCCCTTCGATCGAGGCGTTCTTTGATCACGGTGATCTCGGACTCAGAGAGGGGGGCGTCCTCGATCACCCCCTGGAAAAACCCGATCTGCCCGAGATTGAGTTGAAAGTCATCGATCCCAAGTCGCTGCAACGCCTCGATCGCTGTGGCGACGACCTCTGCATCAGCAGCGGGTTGGGTCGATCCTACAAGCTCGATGCCTGCCTGTGGGAACTCCGCCCGCTTTCCGCGCTTGGGCTCTGGCCGACGAAAGACGTTCTCAACGTAGAAGAGTCGGAGTGGCTTCGGAGCCTCTCTGAGTCTAGTCGCAACGACCCTCGCAATCGGGGTGGTGAGGTCCGGCCGCAGGGCGAGAATCCCGCCGCCCGGATCCGAGAATTTGTACATCCACTCCGGATCGATTCCCCCAGCAAGAAGGACCTCATAGCACTCAAACATCGGAGTGATCACCTCCGCGTAGCCCCAGCCTTGAAAGACCTCTCGAAGTGAGACTTCGATGTGAGACTTGAGCTGTGCGTCGTCCAGGAGGACATCCGTCACCCCAGCCGGCATGCTGTTGATGGCGCGGTCGGACATATTCACATCTTCTCTTCTCAAAACGACTCTCCTCTCCTTGCCCAATGCTACATCATGTGCGATTGTGCTCTAGCGTCCTGTAAGCACTCCTTTCTTCCACTTTACTTGCTCCTTTCACCCGCCCTGCGAGAAGGCAAATGAAAAAGACCCTCGACCGTTCGGTCGATG
>CAZDDA010000663.1:0-1759 GCA_964504085.1 uncultured Thermotogae bacterium
CAGTATGCCTCCAGGTGGCCGTCTTGTCCAGGGACACAAAGTGGGGTACTGCAAGCAGAAGGGTGCACTAACGAGTTGTCGCAGAGGAGGAAAAGATGAGGAGATCTCCTTTTGCCCCTATAATGAGGGACAGCGTTCACGACCAGAACTGAAAGGAGATCTCCTATGAAGAAGGATACCACAGACCGCCTGAATGCGCTAACCGAGGAACTGAGCGACGTTCTCGAAGAGGCTGTCGAAGAGGCCTTGCCGCTTGTTGAGCAGGAGGACACAGAGCTGCGAGATTTGGAGGAAGCGACCAGAGCGGTGATGAAGCGGGTGGGTAGGCGGTTTCTAGAGTTGTTGGTTGAAGGGTGTCGGCCTGAAGAGACAGAAGAGACGGTGCCGTGTCGATGTGGGGGGACAGCAGGGTTCGAACGGGATCGGGATGGGACGTCCGTCACAACTTTTGGCCAGATTGAATTCACACGGGCCTACTATCTTTGCCCTGAGTGTCACGAAGGGACATATCCCCTCGATGAGCGCTTGGGGGTGTGTGCAGGGGGGCTGAGCGTAGCCCTCCAAGAATCTCTCGCCCTGACTGGCATTCACATCCCCTTCGAGATGTCGAGTGACTTGGTGGAGCGGCTGATACAGGTTTCCATCAGCGATAATGGCGTGCGGGAATCGACGGAGCGCATTGGGCAGGAACGACTGGAAGCGGAACAGGCTCTGGTGGAAGCGGGGTGGGACTTGGACCGCCTTGAGCTGCCGGATGGGCCTGAGGTTCCGCCAGATCGGCTCTATGGCTCGATCGACGGGACCTCGGTGCGGACAGAAGAGGGCTGGCGAGAGGCCAAGCTGGGCAGCTGGTACACGACTGACGAGCCACCTGGGAAGGAACCTCCGGAGGAGTGGGCCCCTCGAGCAGAAGGCATCAGCTACTATGGAGACATCAAAGGAGCGGAGGAGTTTGGACGTCTGGTATATGTCAAAGGGCGACAGCAGGGGGCGCACGAAGCGGAGGAGATCGTCTTCGTTGCTGATGGAGCGAAATGGATATGGAACTTGGTCGAGGAACACTTCCCCGACGCTGTGCAGATCGTCGACTGGTACCATGCGGCCGAGCGCATCTGGGAGGTTGCTCATGTAGTCTATGGCGAGGGGAGTGACGCAGCTCAGGAGTGGGCGGAGGCCCGGCTCGATGAGCTATGGGAAGGGAACCTCAATCACGTCCTCCAGGCCCTCCGTGCCCAGCTGAACTCCGATCTGGAGGAAGATCCAGCACAACAGGCGATTACCTACTTCGAGAACAATCGACACCGCATGCGCTACCCTGAGTTTCGAGATCGAGGATACCAGATCGGAAGCGGGACAATCGAGAGTGGCTGCAAACGCGTGATCGGAGCCCGGTTGAAGCAGGCGGGCATGACCTGGACAGTGGAGGGCGCGCGACAGGTGATCAAAGCACGAAGCATGTATCTCAGCGGCGAGTGGGATGAATTCTGTGATCGACGTCCACCACCCCGGCGCACCTACAGCCGTTGCGTCGCGTGACAACTCGTTAGTGCACCCCCCTCTCCGCGGACGCTTGACAGCGGTTGTATCCGGGCGTAGACTGGAGTTGGACATACCACGCTCTCCACCGAAACGCTTCTCAACAGACCGGTCTCTACGGGAGGAAGCGTGACGGGCGACGCCGCACTCCCCCAAACCCGCCTGCAGAGGGTAGATAATCGATACACCACCGAGCAGACATCGTGCGGCGCAAGCCGACCTA
>CAZDDA010000664.1:0-1755 GCA_964504085.1 uncultured Thermotogae bacterium
CTCTGAAGGCCAACCAGGTTGTGTCCGGTCTTGCGCTGACGATGCTCGGACTCGGACTCTCCGGCGTACTCGGTCGGGGCTGGGAGGGAAGGCCGCTTCTGGCTCCGCTGCAGAAGATCACGGTTCCCGGTCTGTCGCAAATTCCCGTCCTTGGGCCGATCCTGTTCGATGGGCAGAACCTGCTCGTCTACATCAGCATCCTCTTGGTCCCGCTGATGTGGTATGTTCTCTATCGCACGAGGGTCGGAATCAGCATTCGGTCGGTCGGTGAGAACCCGGCGACCGCCGACTCTCTGGGTGTCAACGTATCACTCGTTCGCTACGCGTGCGTCTTCGTCGGTGGGATACTCGCCGGTGTGGCCGGTGGGTATCTATCGGTGGCCTACCGTCCGGCGTGGACGGAAGGGATGACGGCAGGAACGGGATGGATCGTCATCGCACTCACGATCTTTGCGTTCTGGAACCCGGCACTCGGCTTGGCCGGGGCGTATCTGTTCGCGGCGCTGTTCCATTTGTCGTTCCGTCTGCAGGCGTGGGTGTCGCCGGAGTTCCTCAAAGCAATGCCCTATGCCTTTGCTATACTTGTCTTGGTGATCGTGTCCCGGGGGACGCTTCGCAAGCGGATGGGAGCACCGGCTGCGCTTACGTTGCCCTACACAAGGGGTGAGGAGTGACTGTATCTTAGGAAGGAGGTGGGATAAAGAAGGAAATGACAAGTCGAAGAGGGCTACGAGAAAGAAAACGAACCAAGGAGGTAGTAATGAAGAAACGTCTTGCGTTCGCAATCTGTGCGGCAGTTTTGGTGGTCTTCGTCGTCGCTGCGGCGACGATGTCCGAGGAGTACGTGCCCGGAGACCCAATGAAGGTCGGATTCATTTATGTCGGACCGATCGGCGATCTGGGGTGGAGTCACGCGCACGATGACGCGCGTCTTGTTTGCGAGGAGACTTTCCCCTGGCTGGAAACGGTCTACGTAGAGAACGTAGCTGAGGGAGACGAGGGGCTGTACATCGATCAGTTGATCCAGGAAGAAGGTTGCGATGTCGTCCTCGCCACGAGCTTTGGGTTCATGGATGGAACCCTCGCCGGAGCGCAACGATATCCCGACAAGATTCTTGCTCACTGCTCGGGGTACAAGCGCAATCCTAACATGATGACCTACATGGCCGATTTCTACCAGATCTACTATCTGAACGGGCTGATGGCGGGTGCGCTCTCCGAAACTGGCAAGATCGCCTACGTCGGCGCCTTCCCGATCCCGGAGGTCAAGCGTCACATGAGCGCTTTTGCCATTGGTGCTCGCGAGGTCAATCCGGACATTGAGGTTCACGCGCGCTGGATCTACGAGTGGTTCAGCCCCACGGCGGCCAAGGAAGCGACGGAAGCGTTGATCGCCGAAGGCTGCGACGTGTTCGCGTTTACCGAGGATTCGCCCACGGTGGTCCAGGTGGCGGCGGAGAGTGACCTGACGTCGTTCGGCCACTACTCGCCGATGTACGAGTTCGGACCCGATCACATCATCTCCGGCCAGATCGCGCACTGGGAAGCGATCTACCTCGACTTTTTGGCCAAGGTCTACGCCGGAGTGTACACGGCGCACAACATCGAGAATCTTGACTACTGGTGGCTGCTTCAGGAGAAGGCCGTGGAGATGGGCGCCGAACCGGGCATGCTGATCAACCCCGTATTCGTCGAGGACCTACAAGCGGTCATGCACAACGATCCGCTTCTCGGAACGATCAGCGTGTACGATCT
>CAZDDA010000665.1:0-1750 GCA_964504085.1 uncultured Thermotogae bacterium
CGTTGAAGACGTATGGACCTTCCCCTCGAACGATTGTGACTGGTCCGAAATCCTTGATCTTCAGGAACTCATCCATCACCGTGAATGGATTCCAGAGGTGATACGACTTGGAAGACATCTCATGCCTCCTTTCCAAAGCGTAGTCTGATGATCCACTATACGTCTGGCGGCGGGACTTGGACAAGACGAACCTCTCCAACAAGCTTGGCGGCTACTCGCAGTCGCCTCAAGTTGCTATGCTGCTAACGGATCGGAGTAGTGCCAGGAGGTTGCGCCATATCTACATCCGATGCGGTAGAGATCCGAGAGGGTGACGCGCGAGATCTCGAAGGCCTTACAGAGATGCTAACAGACGCGTTCCTCGAGGATCCGTTCTTTCGATGGCTGGTATCGCCCGGCCCCACCCACAGGCGCCGCCTTTCGCATTTCTTCACATGGTTCCTTCATAGAGCGTTGGATGATGGGACGATCTTGGTTGCAGACAGACTATCGGGGGCGCTCCTTGTCATGCCCCCTGACAGTTGGAAGCTTGGCATTCGCCAGCAACTGGCTGAAATAGGACTCGGCGTTCGGGTGTTTGGCGTAGGAAGACTTCTCTCGCGCGTCTTACAAGTTGATGCGCTCGAACGGCAAGCGCCCTCAGAGAAGCACTTCTATATCCCGCTTCTGGCAACCGCTTCGAGCATGCGAAGTCGGGGAATCGGTTCAGCACTCCTCCACCGCGCCCTGGGTCATGCAGATGCCTCTGGGCTCCCTACGTACCTGGAGAACACGAATGAAGCGAATATCGATTTCTACCGACACTTCGGATTCGAGGTTCTAGAGGTCTTCCGTATTGCCCGCAAGGGACCTCCGATGTGGTTGATGATTCGGAGGGCACATGGGGAGAGGACGTCGCTTTGAGGTGCAACATACACTTGACGACGCAACGCGATGTCCGTCTAGTGTGTCACGAGACTGCGCGTCCCGGCGTAAGCAAACTGAAAGGAGGAAACCATGCATGTCCAGATCGTGCTCTTCCAGCTGAAGGATGTAAGCGAGGAGGGCTACGCTGCTCTGTGCAATGATCTTGCTCCAGCCTTCGCGGACGTCCCAGGGCTGATCTCCAAAGTCTGGCTGTCGGATTCGTCCAAAGGGACCTTCGGCGGTGTCTACTTCTGGAAGGATCGCGACGCGATGGATGCATACACCAAGACGGAGCTCTTCAGTTCCGTAGTGACACATCCCAATCTGGCGAACATCACCTCGACTGACTACGCCGTCATGGAAGCACCAACCAGGGTCACACGAGGGCTCTTCGGTTCAAGCTGAGACCGGCGAGAGCACAGCAAGGTTCGGTCGAACGATCCTCGTTCGCCATCGCTAGCGAGAAGTGGTCTCGGGGCGAGCATCTCAGAGCGTTTGGAGCCTGGGGGACTGAATGTAGAACTCTCTCGGTAGCGTGTTCGTGGCGATGAGACCCGATACGGTCGTGCGCAGAAGCGCGTAGCAAACTAAAGAATCGAGAACTGGCTTCGGCAGGAATTGTGGTTTGAGCAAATAAGCATATACTCGTACCATAATAAGCCTGAAAGGAGGCTGCATGGCCCGGCTTCTCGAGATGTCTGAAGCAACAGCCTTGGGACTTCATGCCATGGCGCTGATCGCGAAGTCTGATGTCATGGTCTCCGCTGAGTCTCTCGCGCAATCGCTGCGAGCATCGCCTGCCCACCTTTCGAAGGTCCTGAAGGCTTTGAGTGATGCAGGCTTC
>CAZDDA010000666.1:0-1747 GCA_964504085.1 uncultured Thermotogae bacterium
CGAGCCAACGCACGCGACTTGATCGCCCTGAAAGACGCCCTGGACCTGGTCCCGGAGATCAGAGCCGTGCTTGAGTCGACCAGCGCCCAGCTTCTGGCGCAGAAACGGGACGAGATGCTGGACATGGGTGACACCTGCCGGCTGATCCACCAGGCCATCGTTGAGGAGGCCCCCCTGTCCATCCGGGAAGGGGGAATCATCAAGACCGGGTACGACGCCAAGATCGACGAGATCCGAGAGATCAGTGGCGGCTGTTGCACCTGCCGGGCTGTCACCACAAGAACTCGCAATTCTCTATACGGATAGCTGGGGAGGCTGGTAGGTAGAGTGGTTCTCTTCCTATAGGTCACGGAACCATCCGGCATCCGCGTCGAATGAATGAGGAATCAACTATGGTTTGCGAATTCCTCCAAGTAGCGGTACGACTGCTCCTCTTCTGCGTCTTCGTTTGGTTGGCTGTTGGATTAGACACATCACTTGCCGCCGATACTGTGGCAGACAAACCCCCGGTGCCCCCCGACTCCGCCCAGCAACAAGTTCTCGCCCTCATCAAAGAGGTCTACGGCGAGGAGTACGCCAACGCAAAGACGGACGAGCAGAAGCAGGCCCTTGCCAAGAAGCTCCTGGGCAAAGCAAGTGAGTCACAGGACACGACGAACCGGTACGTGCTCCTTCGCGTGGCACGGGATGTTGCCACCAACGGTGGCGACGGGCAGACGGCGTTCCGGGCTATCGACGAAATGGCTAAGGCATTTCAGGTCCATGCGGTGAAAATGAAGGCGAGTGTACTCTATTCTCTGTCGAAGAAGGCTCGTTCCAGGGCGGACCGCAAATCCGTTGCCGAACAGGCTCTTCCGTTGGTCGATCAAGCGATTACCCGTGACGACTTTGAGCTTGCAGACAACCTTGTCAAACTGGCACTGGCAGAAGCAAGGAAAGTCCGTGAGGGAGAGTTGATGAAACGGATTGCGGCCCGGAAGAAGGATCTTGTGGAGATTGTCAAGGCTTACGCCGAAGTGAAGAAAGTTGCGAAGACACTGGAAACGAATCCAACTGACCCCGCTGCAAATCTCGTTGTCGGCAAGTTTCGGTGCTTCATCAAAGGCGACTGGGAAAACGGTCTGCCGATGTTGGCGCTCTGTAGCGATGCAGCATTGAAGGCCCTTGGCGTGAAGGAACTCGGGGACGTATCGAATGCGAACGAGCAAGTTTCCCTGGGCGATGCGTGGTGGGACTTGGCCGAGAAGGAAAAAGGAATGGCGAAGGAGCGATTGCAAGAGCGAGCGGAGTATTGGTATCGGAAGGCTTTGCCGGGGCTGACGACGGGCTTGGTCAAGGATAAAGTGGAGAAGCGCTTGTCAATCACCGAAAGGCCACTGACGGCCTTGGCCGGGACTCAAGACAGGACGGGGAAGCCAAGTAGGACGACTTTGGTCGGCGGTGGGGGTGGAGTTCCGTTTGAAGAAATTCCAGGGGCAAAAGCACTTCTGGTGGGATTCAACCTCACCACCGCCGATAGTGGAGGGAATCTCATCGTGAAGTCACTTCAACCTATCTACTCGACCAGAAGGCGTACATTCATTGGAAGCACCTATGGCCGACCCGCAGGCAAGGCAACTGCAATTGTGGCAAGGAAAGACTATGGAGTCGGTGGGATAGTCGCCAAAGGTGCTGCTCGGGCGGATGGATTCAAGATGAGTTTCATGCGGCTCAAGGGAACATCGCTCGACCCGGAGGATTCTTACGA
>CAZDDA010000667.1:0-1736 GCA_964504085.1 uncultured Thermotogae bacterium
CAGAACAGGCCTTGTTCTTTACAATGCTGAAATTCAACGCGAGGAAACCATGAGCAAAGAGAACGAAACACGCATCGACAAGGATGTAAGCACCGTAGATCTGTTGTTCCGTACTGACGGTCTATACAAACCAATCTACGGAGATGAAGCACATATCACTGCCGAACTCCAGGCCCGAGCTCTAAGGCAACTGCCGGTCGGCTTGAGGGTGGCGGAGATTGCGCACGAAGAGATTTCAGACATGCTGGATACGATGAACTGGGAGCAGTTCCAGTTGTTGAGTCCGCTGTTCTATGGGTCCCTGGTAAGCTACCTCCTACATGTCAAGACGTTCATACCGTCCGAAGTTCAAGGCACCCTAGCAGTGTTGTCTTCTACGGAGAAGAATTTCACGGTTACCCGGGCCACCTTACATGTGAGGCCAACGACTGTGCTTCTCGATCTGGAGGCGGAACCCGGAGATAAGCGCGTCTATGACGAAGATGCCTCCAAGAAAAACCATCTGGAGAAAGGCAAGCGTCCAGGCGGTAGGCGGCAGCGATGAACAGGACCGACTGGTGGTTGGCAGCAACAGGAATCGTCCTTCTATTAGCAACCGCAGAATACGCTATTCGCAATTGGCTATAGAACCGAAAACCCGAATCTACTTCGACGTCCTCGTAACTGGACACGGTGAAGGCTATCTAGACCTCCGTATCCAAGGAGAGGAGCACCGCCTACTTCACGCTGAAATCACCTCATTTGGCGATATCGACGCCCATGCGGAGACCGGCGACAGCGGCTCTCTAATAATGTATGAAACGTTTTGCAAAGAACACAACCTACCAAGACCTAAGAGAAGGAAGAGCAAAATCAATGTCCGATAACATGCAACGCATCTTCGACGCTATCAAGAGGATGCGGGATTTCATCGAAGCTGTTGGTGGGAACACCAACAACGAAACCCCGGAACAACGCCTGCGCAGTCTGCGCTCGCGTTTGAACGATATCTTTGATGCTACGGAAGACCTGTCGCATCTATTCGAATCCATGAGCACTGGTTCCGCGTTCCGCGACCACGGTGAGGGTGTGTACTCCATCGATGCGAAAGCCGGTGCGGATGCACTAGGAACGATGGCTGCGATGGTTTCGCGTGCACCGGATATCAAGAAGCGTTGGGAAGAGCTAACAAAGGCCTTCGATGACGCCAAAGGGATCTTGTGGGACAACCAGAATCCGCCCGAGAAAGTGCTGAAGTTCATCGAGAAGTGGGTCGGTAAGTACGGTCATAGCTCCATCGCGGAGTTGGCTAATGCCGTTTGGGTGTACACTCATGGCTACGGTTGGCCTTCGTCGTGGATGCTGATGGACTTCCCTCTGTTCAAGGGTCAGGAAGTGTCAACACGTGCTGTTGACATGGACTCCTTTGTGGGTGATGTCGACGAGCCTTGTACATTTTGTCCAGATCATTTCACGGGCATCCATCGTTCTTGGATGAAGGTCTTCCGCTGCCAGCAGGCGGCCCTCACAGAAGAAAAGAAGGGCTACAAGTTCGATGAAATTCGTTGGGCGCTACCGGGGTCAATCCGTACTGGCGTCGTCCATACAAGTACGGTGCGCGACACTGTTCGTCATCTAGACATGGTAGCATCGCACAATGCCGAGCTGGCACAGATGGTCCAAACAGGATACGAAGCCTGCTCACCCGTCATGGCGAAGAACTACCGGCGAGTCACAAGAAAGCCCACCCAGTTCTG
>CAZDDA010000668.1:0-1734 GCA_964504085.1 uncultured Thermotogae bacterium
ATCCGTCACGCGACCATGCTTGCCCGGAAAGTATCGTTCCTTTACGGTTGTACTTCTTTGAGACAGCGTGTCGACCCATACGATACTCGGTGACTTCAAAACGGCCATCAATAGGATGAAGGCATGGGCACCTTCCATACAGGCTGCAAGGTTGAGAATCACGTCGACCGGTCGAAGTCCATCCGACTTCAGAAGCTCCTGGTGGATACGGGAAGCGAGTATACCTGGATTCCCAGAGTGAAGCTGGAGAAGATCGGAGTAGAACGGGAGAAGAAGGATATTCCTTTCGTGATGGCCAACGGCGAGGTCGTCACCCGCAGTGTCGGTTTTGCCGTTCTGCGAATCGGAAAGAGCTTTACGATCGACGAGGTAGTGTTTGCCGAGCCGGGCGATCTTCTGCTCCTTGGGGCGCGCACACTCGAGGGGCTCAATCTCACCGTCGATTCAGCCAAGAAGAAGCTCGTTGCAGCCGGCCCCGTCCCCGCCGCCTAATCGCTCTTGAAAGAAAAGGGAAAGGGAGCCGGCTTCGACGCCCAGGCGGCGCTGATGAAAGGGGGCAAGATGGGGGAGCGCGGCACGCATTATCCAACCTCTATTCCAACCGAGAGGAGGATAGCGTTGACTAAACCCCGAATGTGGAGCAGGGTCGGCTCACCAACACTTCTCGCTGAGAAGTACGGTAAGAAGTTGATTTTGCAGAAGTTTCACAACCCACACACCGGTGAAGAAGAGGAATATTCGCTCTTCGGGCAGAACGACTGGTCAGTCATCCTTCCTGTTACTGACTCGAACGAAGTGATTGCTGTCGAGCAGTACAAGCAGGGCTGCGACAGGATACTTCTTGAGCTCCCGGCCGGCACAATAGAGCGCGACGATAAGACGGCCGCCGCCACAGCGAGACGCGAGTTGCTTGAGGAAACAGGATTCCGCGCGACTTCTATCATCGACCTCGGTCCACCCCAGTTCATTGCCACGCGAAACTCATGGACACAGTTCTTCATGTTCTTAGGACTCCGGTGCAAGCAGACCGACGCGCCTGTTCAAGACACGAGCGAGGTGATTCTGCTGAGGCGAATCCCGCTCGACGATTGGATCGGGCTCTGCCTCGATGAACTGGTCGAGCCCTCGGCGATTGTCGCCACCTTTCGGTCATTGGAGCACCTAGGGTATTCAATCCAGAGAAGATAACGCAAGATAGAAGGAGAGTGGCTATGCCTCAAGAAGACGTTGTAAGGACCCAGATTGGCGAGAATCTGAGGTTTTACGGCGACATGCGTTTCAAGCAGCTCACACTCCTCATGGTTTGGCTCACGCTCGCGGGGGCGGCTGCTCTCGAGCCCGACACCATCGAACTCGCCCCGTCGGTCCCAGTTCGGACCGTCATCGCTTGCATCTCAATGCTGTTCACGAGCGTTTTGTGGGTGATGGAGGTCCGAGCAACTCTCTACTGGTCGGCGCACCGCGCAAGAGCAGCCGAGGTCTGCCCACGGCCAGAGACACGTTTCTGTAAACTGATTACGGCGACAAACGTGGTCGTCCTCCTCTACGCAGGTGTCTACGCTCTTTGGTTGTGGCTCGGTTTTGCCTGGGGCCTTTCGCTTGGCTGCGCTGTGGCGTTTGCCTTTCTGTGGCTGACCTTGATGGTTTTCTCGGTAGCCAATTACCGAGGCGCGTTGGCAGAGTAGCGGACGGGTGGCAATGATGAAAGGCGGTAAGATTGTGCACCACCAGCTT
>CAZDDA010000669.1:0-1730 GCA_964504085.1 uncultured Thermotogae bacterium
ACTCGCTCGGCAAGAGTTATCGGGAGACGGTTCGGTTGGCCAGGGACAAGCCCATGCCCAAACTTGGAATGCGTAGGAAGCTGCTTCGGCAGGAGGAGGCACAGCGTGATTGTCGAGATTCGTGATGCCAACTTCATCAACAAGGGTGCAGAGCTGATGCTTCGGACCATTCTGAAGGAGCTTTCGAAACGTATCCCGGAATTCCAGGCCGCAGTGTTTCCAATCGACGATAGAGCCGACGCTCGGGCCTCTTTGGGCATCAAACACATCCTGCCGTCGCTAGGCCGGGGCCGGTTGTCCTTCACGGTGCTGGGCAAAGGGGAGCGAGTGGCTGCAGCTCTTGGCGGAGAAAACTACAGGAAGCTACTTCGACACTATGGTCTCGTGAACGTACGCATGCCCGATGCTCTCGTTGACATGTCAGGCTACGCCTTCGCGGACACATCACGAAGGAGGGTTTCGAAGGACTTCCTGTGCCTGACAAGCACATACAAGCGCCGGGGTGCTCCAGTCATTTTGCTACCCCAGGCGTTTGGCCCGTTCACCCGTGGCTTTCTGCGGCGCAGGTTTCGAAGAATCACCGAGAATGTGGACCTCATGTTTGCTCGCGATGCGGAGTCGTATTTGCATGTGCGGGAGGTGGCACCGGAATTCCCACACGTTTATGTGGCGCCGGACATCACTCTATATGATGGATACGACGGACGCGATCCGGGGTTCGCGGGAGAGCCCTACTGCTGCTTCATACCGAACCACGCAGTTCTCAGCAGGACAGGAGACAGGTGGGCCGGAAAGTACGAAGGGTGTATGAGGGCCGCAGTCTCGACGACCTTGGATCAGGGTCTGTGTGCCAAGATATTGGTTTACTCCACTGAGGCTGCAGATGCGCTCCTGGCCAGCCGTTTGGCGGCTGATTTCGATTCGGCCCGGGTAGAAGTGATTGCGGAGGAGGATCCCTACGAGCTCAAGCGTATTCTCGCGAACAGCCAGCTCGCCGTTAGCTCTCGGTACCACGGTTTGGTTTCTGCCTTTAGTCAGGGTACTCCCGCCATAGCCTTGGGTTGGGCGCACAAGTACTCGGCACTCTTTGCCGACTTTGAGATGGCAGCCTATTCGTTGGACCATAGGACTTCACCGGAGGAGGTCGCGGAGAAGAGCAGGCTACTTCTGGACAGCGAGCGAAATGCGGAGATCCGACAGATACTGAGGCGTCGTCTTCAAGAAATGGCTGAGCTCAACTCGCAAATGTGGGAGCAGGTCTCAACGCTCCTCGTCTCCAGAACCGTGGGTAGATGAAGGGGGCTGGATAGGATGCGCTCAGTTGAGAGTCTCGTCAATGCTGTGGAGAGAAGGCTTCCAAGCAAGGCACTTGCGTGGTTGTTGACGAGAATGGCTTCGTGGAGCTCGCTGGGCTCTGTCTATCTCTTGATTAAGGGTACGTTTAGACGGGAAAGCGGCGTGATACTCGCCGGCAGGGCTCTGCATGCGAGCAGTGTGGCGGGGAGCAGCGAGCCGGTCGGGGAGGTTCGGCGTAATACACATAGGCTCGAAAAGGGACTGTGTGTTGTACGGCCTCATGAAGACTTAGGATTGGCTTATGTTGACCAGCTGGTTGGGGATCTCGAGACACTCGCGACTGGGAGCATCATCAAGGGAGCGGAGTCCCTCGATTCGACGACTACCTGGAGTCTGGATGTCCTGTCTGAGTACTTCAGGGTCTCTCCTCCTTC
>CAZDDA010000670.1:0-1728 GCA_964504085.1 uncultured Thermotogae bacterium
GCCCAGCCGACCGGTGGTCATGTTCACAGATGCCGGCAACGAGGAAATCGCCGTGGCGGCGATGAAGGCAGGCGTGGACGACTACCTCCCCAAGTCACCCAGGAACCTGGACTCTCTCCCGCCCGTGATACGCATGACCATAGAACAGACCCAGCATAGCCAGATGCCGCTAAATAGGAACGCGCGACTGTCACAGTCTGAAAATCAGCAATCGCGGACGTTGTCCCTGCTGGTAGAGGTATCACACATCGTCGCCACTTCCCTCAACGCTGACGCTCTATTGAAGGATGTAGCCGAAAGCATTGGTCGCCACTTTGGGTACCCCGCTGTCAGACTATTCACACTAGATAATGAAGGCCAGACATTGGTACTACGCGGTTACAGCGGCATCTCCGCCAATTCTCCAAAGCCAGCCGACCCTGAGGTTCGCCAGCAACCGATCGATCGGAACATCATCGCCTGCGCCAATCACATTGGCAATTCCCACGCAGTATCTGACGCCACCACTGACCACCCCTATCGACCTGCTGACCTAATGCCCGCGCAAGCTGAAGTATGCATCCCTATCCTTGACGCAGGCAATCTGAGCGGAGTCATCGAAGTTGAGAGTGATCACGAGACAGACTTCGATGAGAGAACTCTGTCGCTGCTGGAGACAGTAGCCGATACGGTAAGCATCGGGCTGCGCAATGCCCGCCTCTACGAAGAGTCCCAGCGCCGCTTACAAGAACTGACACTACTCAGCCGCATCCCCGTTGGATTTGGAGCAGGACTGAACTTCGACTCCCTCATCGACGGCACCCTGAAAGGACTACACGAATTGGTGAATGCCGACCGCACCTACTTCGTCACTATTGACCCTGAGACCCTCGCTTGGGAGAGAGTTCATGCACAAGCCGCTCCGGGCATCGAGCCGAGAGCAGGTCTGGCTGGCACTTTTGCCGACATGCCGGTTGAATTGAACAGGCTGTCTACCGGAAAGCCCTTCGCCGTCTTCGACACGATGTTCGATCCCAGAGTCGACAAGACGCGGGAGATGTACCAGTCGCAGGGAACGCAGTCTACGCTCCTGGTTCCAGTGCAGTTTGGCAAGCGGCTTTACGGCGCATTGGGTTGTGACTGCTGTCGCGAGAAACACGCCTGGCGTCCTGACGAGATCCGCCTGCTGGAAGCAGTGGCTCGCCAACTAGAACTGGCGCTGGACAACCTGCACCTTTTCGAAGAGGTGCGGCTGCGTGCCGAAGAATTGGCTGCCGCGTTGAACCGGTTGGAGGAACTCGACCGCCTCAAGGACAAGTTCATTCAAAACGTGTCCCACGAATTGAGATCGCCGTTGGCGATCATTCACGGATACGTTGAGATGCTGAAGACAGGCGAACTAGGAGAACTACAATCCGAGCAGGAAAAACCGGTGGCGATCATTGCACGCCGTGTGCGCATGCTAAGCGACCTGGTGCAGGACATCACATTGATCCTGCAAGCCGAGGTCAGTCCACCGACTTCAGAGGCAGTGCAATTGGGTAGACTGGCCCAAATGGTTGCGGAGGACTTCCAGCTTGTGGCTGAGCACGCTGAACTGACGCTGCGCGTGGAGATCGCGCCCGAGCTTCCTCCAGTTGCTGGGTCCCCTCATTATATGCGGCGGGTCCTGGATAATCTGCTGAGCAACGCGATCAAATTCACACCTGCAGGAGGAACAATCACCGTGCGGGTATGGAGACAGGAAGA
>CAZDDA010000671.1:0-1728 GCA_964504085.1 uncultured Thermotogae bacterium
CATGAAAGCACCTGAGAGATGAAAGAAACAGCATTGACACGCACCTCTTGCTAATGCACTATTGCGGAGTTGCAGGAATCTATGTTGGAGGGTGAGAATTCGTCACGAGGTACGCGTCATGATGGACAGAAGCTGGGAAATAATCGGGGCACCGTTTGACTTTGGCACATCCCATAAGGGAAGCCACAAGGCCCCTGAGGCTATCCGAGCTGTCGGCCTGACAAGAAGGGTCGAACACTTCAACTCCTTGGGTATCGACGTGGTTGACGGAGGCGATGTCGAACCGCAAGCCTCCCGAGGTCCAGAGAGGATCCCCACGGGGCTTAACGAAATGATGGCCTATGCCCCTTTGCTCATGGCGCGACTCGAAAACTCTCTGAGGACGGAAGCCGTTCCAGTGGTGCTTGGAGGCGATCACTCTATCTCAATTCCTAGCGTATCAGCCGTCATTCACTCAAATCCAAGCGCTTCTGTCGGTCTCATCTGGGTGGATGCCCATCCGGACCTTGAAACTCCGGGCGAAGACAGTACAAACGATCTCAACGCGATGTCAGCGGCGCATCTTCTGGGCCTCGAGGTGGGAGAACTGCGGACTCTTTCTGGGCTTGCCCCGACGGTGAGACCTGAGCTTTTGATCTATATCGGACTGCGCGATGTCGTTTCCCAGGAGAGGCAGATCATTCATGACATGAGTATTACTACCTACACGATGTCTGACATCGAGCGGCTGGGCATCGTCAGGGTGTGTGGCGAGGCGTTCGCGGTCATGAGTGAGAGGACCGACGCTTTTGTGCTTTCCTGCGACATCGATGCAATCGATCCTATGGTCGCTCCGGGAGTAGACTATCCGGAACCCGGAGGACTGACCTTCCGCGAGGCGATGGTGATCATGGAGTTTGGCAGCCAGGCGCAGAAACTTGCCCTCTTCGAACTCGTGGAGGCCAATCCGACGAAGGATTGTAATGAGAGTACATCAAAGGTGGCTGTACGGTTGCTTCACCGAATCATATGCGGTCCCGTAGTGTAGGGATACCAGCCATCTAAGAATCGCATCACCCTGTCTGAGCTTCAAAGCACCTTCACTGATCAAAGAACCAGAATTGACATGCACCTCTTGCTGAAACACTATTGCGGAAGTGCATGATAAACATTGTTTGCTGCCTTACGCCAAGTCGCGAGGTGCAGGAGAGACGATGAAAAAGTTTATCTTCAAAATAATCGATGCATTCGCAACCAAAGAATCTGCAGGCAATCCTGCAGCTGCGATATACCTAGACACGGAGCACGACATCTCCGTTCATGAAATGCAGAGGATTGCAAAGGAACTTAAAGGATTTGTCAGCGAAGTTGGATACGTTAGACAACTTGATGAAAATACATTTGGTCTAAATTATTATTCATCTAAACGCGAAGTCGATTTCTGTGGGCACGCTACTATAGCCATTATGTACGACCTATTGAAGAACAACGCGGAATTGATGAAGAAACAACGCATCAACATCGTGACTAAAAAAGGGATACTAGTCGTTGAGAATAGAATTTTACAGGAAGATGCTGTGTTTATGTCCGCCCCCAGCCCCAGCTTTTCTTCTAGAGGAATAGCCGAAGAACACTTGGCGAAGGCTCTACGGATTTCTACCGACGTCATAAGCGCTGCTTACCCTACATCAATTGTAAACGCAGGGTTAGAGACTCTAGTTGTCCCGGTAAATACTTTGGAAGCTGTGT
>CAZDDA010000672.1:0-1721 GCA_964504085.1 uncultured Thermotogae bacterium
CCCGGTTGGATGAAATACTCGATTTCCTACTCGCGTTCTTCATCGCGGCATATCATCTCCGCGACTGGCTACTCCGAGAGAATCCCAACATCCGGACGGATCTTGATGCTCTCTTTGCGAACAGCAAGTCCTTGCGACTCTGCGCTGACATCGCAAATGTGGCGAAGCACTATGATCTCACGCAGCAACCAAGAGCACGGTCTCAGTTCTCCTTCGCCAGAGAACACGCTGGGCCAAACCAAGGCTGGTTTGGCACTGATGCTCGTCTCACAATGCTGACGCCTGACCACAAAGAGGACGTCTTAGACCTAGCAGTGAAATGCGAAGTGGATTGGACAGCCTTCTTGAGCCAGCAGGGCCTTATCTGATTCCATTCCGTTGACGCCGGGCTAACACGCGCGTGAATCTTACAGACGCCTGCGGCGGCTGCAGGGTTACGCGCAAGACGTTGGCCAGAAGAACAATGAACCAACAAAACGAACTGCATGACGCCTACATAAGGCGCTTGACTGAAGTAATCACAGACGCGGACGGGGGGTCTACCATCGAATTTCGCAGGTGAGGGGAGCGCCACTAGAATTCAAGGGACGCATACCTTCTTTCCTAATCCTAGGACTGGCGCTGTAGAAGGCTCCCAAGCGTCTTCCTCGTTTCCTATCCGACGAGAGGCCAATTCACCGCTTGTTCTGCCAACGCAATGTCTTCGGGATCTTTACTCGAATCCCCGGGATGCGCTTGTAGTGCTTTTGATCGAAGGTGTAGATCATCTCGATGTCTTGCTGCTTCATCCAGCGGGCGTTGAATGCGTCAATATAATCGATGTTTTCGTCAGCGTACGTGAGGATGGCCTCGGTGATGAGGTCCCCATCGGCAGTTTTCAGCCCTGGAGTATTCAGAATCATGAGGACCATGTCTTTGATGTCGTCTTTCGGAAGTCGATAGTACGACTCGCATGTCCAGACGATCTCTGCCAACACCAGCGCATTGGTGCGCAACGTCAGTTGTCCCTGCGCTGCTTGAAGGAGGAGGGATTCCACCGCGTCTGCCTGTTCGGGAATGTCGTCGAGCAAGAATCGCAACAGGACGTTCGTGTCGATGAATGCCTCGGAGGGCTGCCTTTGCCCGCTGGGTTTATCCGCCACGCACAACCTTCTCGGCCAACCCTTCCTTGCCGACCCTGCGGACTTCGTCCAGATCCTCAGGACGCTTGCGCGGCTTGATCGAGCCGCGCAGATCAAGCAGGGTGCCCTTCACGGGACGGAGGAGTACCCCATCATCGCGCAAGAGGAACGCTACGCGATCACCGGTCTTGATCCCCAGTTGCCTGCGGATTTCCTTGGGAATCGTCGTTTGCCCCTTGGATGTTACCCTGCTGGTCGACACGATATCACCTCTTCTTACTGGATTCCATTCGTAATACTATTCTCATAATAGCACACCAGAGACAAAATGTAAAGCGCATCGCACGTGCGGAACGAACGGAAACCTACGGGGTCGGACCTTGCCTCTTGCATGGGTTTCCTTCCAAGCACTCCGGGCCTGGACATGGCCGCTCTTTCTCTACGGCTGTCTTCGCAGCGTGTTTATTAGGAGGAGTCGATTTCGATTTCTTTGGCGAAAGTGGGTACTCTTTTCTCATGAGTGAGGTGAGTGTGATGACGCAGGCGGTTCGCTGCGCAGTGCACCTGATGGCGGTATTTCTGGTCAGCGCCTTGGTCCTC
>CAZDDA010000673.1:0-1721 GCA_964504085.1 uncultured Thermotogae bacterium
GTGTTGAAGACGGTCGGCCTTGGGGATGTGCTGAAAGAGGCCCTGTCACCGTTTGCGGAGCGAATCGACTTGGCGTACGTCTACGGCAGCCTGGCGTCGGGTAACGCGTCTGTGCAGAGCGATGTTGATTTAATGATTGTGGGAGCAGTCACGTTGCGGGAGTTAAGTTCGTCCCTCCGTGAGGCCGGCTCGCTCTTGCGACGAGAGATCAATCCCACCCTGTATCAACCGGAGGAGTACCAAGAGGCTCTTGCTACGCAGAATTCGTTTGTCTCCCGTGTTCACCAGGGCCCACGGATCGACCTCATCGGAGGGGCCGTATGAGTCTTGATGACATGCTCCGCCGCGGCGAGCTTGAGCGATTGCTGCCCACAGTGGACGAAATTTCAGTACTGCTGGAGACCATCAACCGCCGGATCGAGGACGCAGCCAATCCCACTAACCATCCTGAGACGCGGTTGGAACAGGCCTACACTGCGATCCTGAACTGCGCATTGGCCGCACTTCGCGCGGAAGGCGCAAGACCGGTCCGTGGGCCTCGGCAACATGTTCATGTACTAGAGAGCCTTCGTTTTACAGTAGGCGTTGAGAAGGAGCGTCTCGCCTACTACCACACGTTGCGATCACTCCGTCACCGCGGGCTCTACGAAGGCTTCACCGATGTGTCCCAAAGCCAGGCCGAGGAAGCCGTAACCGAGGCAAGGTGGCTGCACGATCGGCTGGATGTGTGGCTGGCTGACCGTTACCCTGAGATGATGTGAGGGGAATTCGAGTGACGTTCCTGATCTGAAAGCGCCTTCTGAATGTGACATGCTCCGATCATCACATACCAGGGATTGTTGTAGCTTTCTTCGTCGGTCTTGCCCCCCCCGACCGCAGATTGGCCTTCTGCAGAGTCAGTCAGGTCTCATCAGAGGACGCTCTGCGTATCCATCTTCACAGGCCGAGGATGAGATTCGTTCCTGGAATGGGCTCCAGAATGTAGCTCTTGCCGTGAGGTATACTACGTGCTTGTTGTGGGGGGATACTGTCCCCACCAAGAACACGATCACGAGGCTGGGAGGTAGCCATTGGCGATTGGACTGGCTTTGAGCGCTATGCTTCTGTGGGCGGTGACGATGGTTTTGGCAAAGCCCGGACTCGAGCGGATGGACGCCATTGCCTGGGGCTTCATCCGCCCAATTGTCGCGACACTACTACTCTTACCCTATGCGCTTCTGACCTCAGGTTTGGCCTTCCCCAGCATCGGTGTTGCTGCAATTGCAGTTGTCGGCGGCGTTATTGACATGTTCCTTGCAGTCGCACTGTTCATGTACGCCATGAAGCGAGTTGCTGCCCACGAAGCCGGAACGCTGGCCAATACCACACCTCTCTGGGGTGTCATCATTTCAGTGCTCTGGCTTCGAGAAAGCGCCGATCCTTTGACGTTTGTTGCCGCCGCTCTTGTTGTTGGGGGGGCGTACTTCCTGGCCACCCGTACGAAAACTGAGCGCGTTCATTCCTCCGTTTCGGGTGCACTTGCGGCACTCGGTGCCGGTGTATTATGGGCAGTCTCGGATATGGCAATGGCGAAGTATTGTCTTTCACATGGTATGCCCCAACCCACGCTCCAGCTGTTCTACATACTCTCAGGAGGGGCATGCTGGGGCATTCTCGCAGCCCTTAGAGGCAGATTCGCACGGAAGTACTATCCATGGAAGGGAATGCGGATAGCTTTGCTC
>CAZDDA010000674.1:0-1718 GCA_964504085.1 uncultured Thermotogae bacterium
ATCGGCGGAAGCATCACGAGGAAACTGATGAGAATCAACCAACAAATGGTCCGGTGGCGAAACATGGGGAAGGACAGGCTCTCAGCTGAACAGTGGTTCTGGTTCCAACATCATTTTGCGCAAACCTCGCGAGACGTTACGAGAAGACGTCCCTGGGCAGTTCTGCGGCATGAGGCAAATAACCCTCTTTGGTCAGGGCTCCTGGCCAGCACGATTCGCCAAAGGCTTGGGATCCGAGATGGCAGTCAGAAGACGGCGCGTGAACCGATCCAACAGTTCTTTGGCAGCCGTCTGACTCAGGATTGTCGGATCACTCCGAATAGTCAGGGTCAGGCAGCCTGCACACATGATTCCGGCAAAAACCGCGCGCGTCTCGGGTCTCAACGGAGGCGAGCCGACTACTCGGTCGAGCACCATATCGCCAATCCGCACGTGACCATCTTCCCTGGGGAGGCGGGTCCCAAAGCGCCGAGTAACGTCTCCCACGTTTGTAAACACGGTGGTGGCCAGGCAGCGACTTCCACGAGTGAACCAGCTTACGCCTCCAGGAAGTTTCTCGACAGTGGCCAATCCGTCGAGAAACATGTTGCCCAAGCTCCATTTGTGGACGATCTCCATTTCGCGACGGATTCCCTCCAGAAGCTCTCCCGAATCCTCGACACAATCGCCACGGCGACGGGCCAGGAAGACATATCCCAGTACGTTGGTGGCTGGCAAAGCTTTGTCGGACCTGTCCCGGAGATTTGTTGGAACGTTGATCTGCAGCCACTCCTCCTCGCGGCCTCCGTCCCCGTGCGTACGGTTCCAGTCGGCCACGACCAGCAGCAGCTCACTCAGGAGGAAATCATTCAAAGATACGCCGATCTTGAGGGCAAGCTGCCGCAGGCTACGGGTCTGGCTCTCGGTCAAGGTCGATGCCGACAATCCGGGAAAACCTGGCCAAGAGTTTGCAGGATCGCCATTTTGGGAAGAAGCCAGCGGTGCGAGCCGACGCCGCATCCACTTGATCGTTTCCCGTATTTGACTGCTCAGGGCCTTCCATCGCGACACGGGTTCCGGCGGGGCTTTCCAACGGGATCGCCCCCGTGTGACGAGCATTTGGGTGTCGATGGTCGGTAGTTTGGGCTCCACACTCTCATGTGCGGCGCGATATAGGGCAAACCAATCTCCCGCGAATCGCAGCGCGCCCACCCCATCGCTACAAGCATGGTGGGCCTGAAACGACAATCGTTGACGGTCACGATCCCGGCGAAACCAGATACGCAAACCCGGCTCCCGGCGCAAATCAAGGAACTCCTGTTGCCCTGGAAATTCCAGGGGGGTTTTTTCGTCAAGCCAGCGGATTCGTGGCGGAGAGGACGTGTTCTCGACCCAAACCAACCGACGGCCGACGCTAGAGATTCGAGCCGTCAGCAGCGGATGGCGGACAAGCGCGGCGGCCAACGACTCTTCGAGAAGCTGCTCCTGGACTTGGCCTCGCAGTTCAAACTCGAATAGGGCCGTCATCGGATATTCAGGTCGGTCGTCCGATATCAAGTAGCGTTCAAACGGAGTCAGTACCAGTGGAAATAGTTCACCATGCTTGCTGGCCATTTGCTGTATCCTCTGTCGGCTTGGGACATCGTTCCCACAATCTCGGACAAGAGACTCCCGGCTCTCCAGACGGCTCGCTTGTTCGCAGTCGCCAGGCCCTCTCTCACACAGTGTAGAGCCGAATT
>CAZDDA010000675.1:0-1715 GCA_964504085.1 uncultured Thermotogae bacterium
GGTATTCAGTCACTCATGACGTATTTGGGATTAGTCTCTGCCGGCGTGGTTGTAGCCTTGCGTGAGCCGATCGTGAACCTATTTGGCTGGGTCTTCATCAATGGGCGTCGACCGTTTGTCGTGGGTGATCGGGTCTGCATTAGTGGCATCGTTGGGGACGTGATTGACATCGGAATCTCCACGTTTTCCCTGCTCGAGGTCGGGGGGGGGAACGCCGGTGAGCAGAGCTCCGGCCGAATCGTCCACGTTCCAAACGGAAAGGTGTTTACAGAACCGTTGGTTAATTACACGCAAGGATTCAACTACCTTTGGAATGAGATTCCAATCACCATAACATTCGAATCCAATTGGAGGAAAGCAAAACAACTTCTGGAAGGAATTGTGCGTGAAGAAGCGGAAGAGGTATCCAAAGAAGCCGAGCAGTGGATTCGGCAAGCCAGTCGTCGGTTCATGATACGTTCCGCCGCCGTAGATCCAGTAGTCTACACGAAAATTGAAGCCGATGGTGTCCAGCTGACGATTCGCTACGTGTGCGAAGCACGAAAACGTCGCATTACAGAGCAGGCCATTTGTGAGAAGATCTTGGCAGGATTCTCAGCGGTACCGGACATCGATTTTGCCTATAGAACCACCCGTATATTCAGGCAAACCGAAGAAGGCAAGTCCTACTTCCGCAGTCCCCAGGAGAAATAGAAAGGGTAATACGGACAAACTTGTTATGGAGGTTCTGATGTTTGAAGAGGTACTTCTACCGACCGATGGGTCAAAAGGCGTAACAAGGGCTTACGACTGTGCTGTCAATCTTGCACAGAAGTGCGGATCGAGAGTGCACGTTCTTTTTGTTGCAGAGACAGTCTATCCAGGTCCCTGGTTCTCCTACGATGTTTCGGACAAAGCCCAAGAGAAGATCCTCGAAGCTGGAAAGAAGATTGTCGAGACAGCACGCGAAGAACTGCAGCGCCACGGTGCAACACGAGTTGAATGCGTGGTAAAAGAAGGGCATCCGGCAGAGACCATCCTCAGCTACGCAAAAGAAGTCGGCATCGATCTCATCGTCATGGGAACGCGTGGACGAAGAGGCATTGAACGTGCGCTTATGGGCAGCGTCACCCGTGAGGTTGTCAATCTATCCGAAGTTCCGGTGCTGGTGGTCAGGGCTACTCCGATCGATCGGAAAGAGTCGCAACGCCCCTCTTCCTTGACGGAGTAGGACTCTCCGCCACTTTTAAGATAGTGAGGCTCTCCGACCAAAGGGCGGGGCATTTAAGTTCTACTCTCATCAAAGGCGGGATTGTGATGGTGCTAAGGCCGCCAAGTCTGCGGCGTGCTGTCCTCCAGTGCTTGCTGCTTTTCTCGCCACTGCTCTTAGTTTTGTTTTCGTTTTGTGATTAAGGGAGACGCTCTGTGGGTCTCACAGTCAGACCATTATCCTATGAAGAGCGTTCCTCTATCTTGCAAGCCACGGGACGCCGGTATCTCCTTACAGCCATTTCTTCCGCTTGAAATAGATAATCATGCCAACCACAGCAAGGCCCATAACTCCTAACGCGCCGAAGTACCCCCAGGACCAGCTAAGCTCGGGCATGAATTGGAAGTTCATCCCGTAGATCCCTGCAATAAATGTGAGGGGAATGAAGATGGTGGCGATAATCGTGAGCACCTTCATCACCTCGTTCATGCGGTTGCTTGCGCTGGACAGGTAGATGTCCAACATG
>CAZDDA010000676.1:0-1710 GCA_964504085.1 uncultured Thermotogae bacterium
TGAGTGAGACATTTTCATCCCCTTTGTAGTGAGAAACAAAAGATTTGCTGAACATGATTATAACGCTATCTCTGGATTGTAGATAGCAGTATCTGTTCACCTCGTAGGCGAAAAGGCCAGAGTGAGATCAAAAGGTGGGGAGAGGAGATCAAGAAGGGTCTGCAAGATATGCTGTCCACGGCGGCGGGCAGTTTCGATGATAGAAAGGACGTTGGTGTAGGCAGCAGCGCCCCAATCCGAGCGGAAGCCGCCGGTGACTTTGCGGTAGATGACCGAGTTGCGCAGCGCTTGCTCAGAGGCATTGTTGCTGGAGGGCACGTTGGGGAGGTAGAGGAAGGTAAACAAGTCATCACGATGTTTCACGAAACGCCCCCGGAGGTTCTGGCTCCAATCCGAATTGGGGACTTGGGTCAGCAATGCATCGCAAGCATGTTCGATGGCGAGGACTTGCCGTGCATATGCATGAGGGGGGATCGTATCGCGCTGCTTGCCGAGGCGTTGGGCGCGGAAAAGCAAAGCCTGAAATCGATAGGCCCAGGCACAGCGTGCGTCGATAGCGTATTGCAGGTCGCGGGTTTGGTGCGGAAGACAGATTTGCCGGCGCAGGGCGGGTTGTTTCAACTGGGCTTTCGCCAGGTCGCTGACCCAGACCATCGGTACATGTCCGGCCATCAATGCTTCCAGCACCACTGCGCCACGGGTTGGCGCAATGACGTAGTAGGCGTCGGTCGGGGTTTGAACAACCCACAGCCAGGCGTTGTCGCCATCGATGCGCGCGCCAGTTTCGTCTGAGCCGATGATTTGACTCTCGCGGATCGTGTCAAGGATTGCCTGGGCTGCCTCTGCGAAACTCCCCTGGCCGCGTTTGACGATATTGACCAACGCGCCGAGGCTGATGTCCAGGCCGGTCAGGTCGCGCAGGATGCTTTGTACTCGCACATAGCTCAAGGGATGCGCCATATGCAGATAGTGCACCACCGCTTCCAGCCGAGGACCGAAAACGCGTTCGGCTTCCAGTCCCGGCGGGTAGTCCGCCACCTGCTGATGCCCACATATCGGGCAATCGACCCCGCACCGCTGCGCTTCGATCACCACCGGCTTCACCGGCGGAACGTCAACCACCTGGCTGCTTCCCACCACACGTTGGGCTTCTGTGCTCAAATCGGCGCCACATGCTGCGCAGTGCTCGACCCGCAATTCAACCACAATATCCGGCTCGCTGCGCTCCCGACTTTTCCCAACATGCCCTTCCTTCGGCCCGCGTTTCGCCGTGCTGCGTCGCTTGCGACTTTTGCCTTTGCGTTCCTGGCTGGGCGGCTTCGAAGCATTGCGCGGCGTTTTCGGCGGGCGGTTGATCTGGTCGCGCAACTCCTTTATCTGCTTTTGCAGATCCAGGATGATTTCGACCAGTTCTTCTTTGCTCAGTTCCAGTAGGGCTTGTTTCTCGTTCATGGCCTCAGCTTATCGAACCTGTCTTTGTTTCGCTATGGGCTTTTCGTGCTCTTGCACAATGCCCACGACGCGCTATCGCCCACAAGGTGAACAGATACAAACGGTTGAAGGATGGGCACAGGAGCTGGAAAAGCTCGGTGAACGGATCGGGGGGCGGTTTGCGCGATCAGAGCCACGTGTGCGTGCCATTGTCTATCTGAAAGGGTTAATGAGCGAGATTTCACGAAAGAACGGATGGCAACTAGCCGAATATGCGGG
>CAZDDA010000677.1:0-1692 GCA_964504085.1 uncultured Thermotogae bacterium
AGCGTTCCCGGCAACTGTTGGTCAGCGTTCACCCGGTCGGCGCTACCCTGACCATTGGTGCAGAGGAAGTACCCGAGGGCGTCGCTGAGAGCGGGGACCGTCAGGTTGCCTGTCACCCCGCGCGCCCAGGGAACATCCGTCCAATCGAGGAATGAAACGGCATTGGCAACGGCCATCGGCGTGCACCAGTTGTCCGCCGCCGATGGGGGCGGCTGGCTGGCATCGGGGACCTTGCTGAGGAGAAAGCCGACCAGCTCGCCCGTCCGGACTTCGCTCGCAATCTCTTCCGCCAAGGCCGACACGCCGGCCCCCGCTGTCGCTATCACCATCGCCGTTGCCACCAAGCACCCAAGCACCCGTCTGGTCATCGGTGTGACCTCCTTTGCGTCAATTTCTTCCTCTGCCTCCCCTTCGACCGACCGCTTGCGCGGCTGAGGGCGGAGGCCCGTCAATCTCGAGTCCTCTCATTCAACGACAACGACGGTCACTGAGAACTTGTCGATCGCTACCTCCTCCCACGGTCGACGGTAGACCAACTCAAAGGGAGTGGTTCCGGTTGAGGCGGCGAGAAACTCGCTCACAAACGTTCCGGGAACACCGGCTGCGTCCTCCGGCGCCGGCGTCGGGTGAAAGACGGCCTCGTCCATGGGCTGGAGAATCGCTTCTTGCAGAGAATCGGTGCGTTCCCAGGAGTACCCGGTCGATGGGTTTCCCTCGAGGCGCACCTGCAGTCTCTCGCCCACGCTCAGCTCGATCGTCCGACCGGCGTCCTCCTCGGTGAGCACGGACACGCGCGGCGACTCCAGGCGGTTCACCGAACGCCCCTCGATATAGGGGCAAGGCCGTGCCGTGTAATCGAGTTCGACGCGGACGACGCCTTCCACTCCGAGGGGTGTTCCGTAATCGCCCGTCTCGCCAGGTGAGAGATCGGCCGGAGGCGTTGCGGTCACGTAGAGGTACCAGCCGTCTTCTCCGATCAGCCAGTCACTTCGCGTCACCGGCGGTGGGCAGTCGGCGAGCCCACCCGCCCAGCCGTAAAACTCGCCCTTCAGCCGGACGATTTCTCCGTCGAAGCCTTTGGGATCGTCGAGGATATCGCCGATGCTGACGTCGAGCGGGACGGACACCGATGCCGCTGCGGTTGTGACAAACGCGAGAAGCGCGCTGGCATCATTCCCTCCGAAATGACGGGTGGTCGAGGGCGTCTCTTCTGCGGGATCAAAAGCCGGCCAGGTGAGCCTCAAGACGAATCCGTCCTTGATGAGGTCCGGATCTTCGAGGACATACGCACCGCTCGCCGCATAACCGACTCCGCGGTTGTTGACGCTTGACCGGGGGCGGAAGGGATTGGTCACCTCCACAATCCCGACTTCGAGGGGCTTGCCGGAGAGATCGGACAAAGTCACCGAAACGACGGCGCTGTAGCCGCTTCCACCATCAAAGGTGTTGGTCACCAGGAGGTTGAGGTTTATGGCTGCCGCGAAGATCGTCTGCGATACGGGAATCGGATTCCACCTCCATTCCAGGGCGTGCGACGGCTTGCGACACCACGCTGTTCCGGAGATCCACTCGCCGGTCTGCGAAGCCTCGGCCGGCGGCACGACGACCAACTGCCGGTCTGTGCTCTCGGGAAGCGCCGTGCGCAGGACGAGACTGTCCTTTTTGAACGCGATGTGATTTGCCGTAGGGTCG
>CAZDDA010000678.1:0-1689 GCA_964504085.1 uncultured Thermotogae bacterium
ACGCGGCGCTTGTGAAAGTGCGCCTCGTACGCGCCCTCCATGCCGCGCTCCTTGGAATTCATCGGTATCCTCCTACACACGCGCCATTCTCTCACACCTGCTGCCTGCCGTTCCAGTTGCGTGCGTGTTGACTCTCATATTTGCTGAAGAGCTTGGCGCAGGATTCATGGCCACAGAGTGGAAGTGATCATCCGCACTCCTTCGTGGCGCTCTTCGACGAGGCGCACTGTAACGCCACACAATCCCGCCCGCGATCTCCGCCACAACCAGCTATCCCTGCAACTCGTCCATGTCGGACAGCGCGAATCTCTCGACTGCACCGCGACTTCTCTGCGCAATTGACTCGATAGTCTCTGTATCAAGGAAGCGCATAAGCTGTTCGCGGATGGGGTGCCAGGTAGGAGCAAGGCGGCAGCTTCTCCAGCCATCGCAGATCGTCGAATCCATAAGACAGCGCTGTACGTCTTGCCCGTCAACTGCTTGGACTACATCTCGCAGAGTCATGCTGCGAGGGGCACGTGCAAGCTGATATCCCCCGTTTCGCCCCTGCCTCGAGCGAATGATGCCAGCTCTGCCAAGGCGCCCGAGAACCTGTTGAAGGGAAGCAAGATCTCCGGTCGTCCGGCGGCTGAGTGTCTCAGCGGTCAATCGTTCCTGCCGACCAGGGTCCGAAAGCGCCACAAGAGCTTCGACGGCCAGCCGGCTCGCACGTGTCATCAGCATGACCAGAGCCTCCTTGATATCCTGTTCAGCTTATCAAGGTTTCTCTGAACAGACAATTGATCTTCGAGGGCTGGGAATCGCTCATCACGTCGTGATTCTGTGGGTATCGCTTCGATCTACCACGCGGCAGCGAGGATTCGCGTTCTACATTCAGTCCCCCAGGCTCCAAAACGCTGTTCTTATCAAGCTCACAGAGAGGCAAAGCGTTTGCTCGCGCCCCCTGCCCACGGCGATGCTCGTTCGAGGAGGGCGAAGGGCGGCGACTGACAGAGACTCTTGTCTTAGCACGCTGACCGGTTGCCTCAAGGTCGACATTTGGGAGGCACGGCCAGTCGAGCCAGCCGACTACGCTATACTGCATGTACAGCGGCATGGGCGTGGCATTGGAGGTTCTATGAGGCGAATCGTCTTCACAGTCGTCGTAGCCCTGGCAGTTGGGTTCGTGGGATGCGCGGAAGAGCCGGAAGGTGCTGCTTGGGAATGGATCGTTCCCTCGATTGTGGCCGCGGAAGCGGCGGGTGTCCCTAGCGGCGTTCTCGGCGGAGCGCTCGTCGTCGCACTGAACATCCAAGAAGTCGTAGGCCCGCTGTCAGGAATCGATTGGAGCCAAATCGACACATCTCACTCGCAGGGGAAGCTCACTGTGCCATTGGGAGCTCTTCCTCAAGACGTGAACCTCGACCGACTGACGCAAGACGTCACGACCTTCACCACGCAGTTCATGTCTACGCTCAGTGCGTGGGGCGAAAGGCCGTGGGTGATTGTCCATGTTGACACCCTTGGCCAGGCAGTCACGCTCAGCGGGAGACTGATTGACGAGAGTGGAGTCCCAGGAGAGCTCGTCGCAGGCGAACTCACGGAGTGGACCCTCAGCGACTACCAGGACCAGATACAGAGCGCTGACGAAGCTCAGGCGGCAGCCGCAACTGCGATAGGCTCTGTGAATCGAGAAAAGGCTACCGAGGG
>CAZDDA010000679.1:0-1686 GCA_964504085.1 uncultured Thermotogae bacterium
TGCGCCGCAGGAGTTTTCTCTTGTCACTAGCCTGGATGTCCTCAACCTGCCCAATGACTACTTCAAAGATCAGCTCCTGAACGCTCTCCTTCTCAGTAGTGATAAAGAGTACCTTCTTGGTGGCGACCTTTTCTTTCCGCTCAAAGATCAACCGTTCATCTGTCAAGAAGAGCACCCCTTCCGGGCCTTCGTCCTCCCTTTCGATATATTGAGCACGGCAACATGCTACGGGGTCTTCTGCTGGGAAGAGCTGGAAGCTGGCTTCGTCGATCTGATCAAGCAGCGACTGTATTTCCTTTGCCTGAGTGCTGGTTTGAGTCACATTTTCCTGGACTGGCTCGTACATCGCTTCTACCGCTCCGCGGGCCGCATCTACTTTGCTCTCAAAGGTGCTGATCGCGCTTTCGGCTCGGGATACCAGTGAGGCGTTCCCGCTCATTGCTCGATTGAGCGCTGCTTCGGCCGTGTCAGAATCGCGCTCCAGCTCTCGTATGCGTCGCTTCATCTCGCTGGACGCGTTCGTCTGCATTTCTTCCCACTGCCGGGTCAGCACGTCGATTTTGTTCTCAAGGAAGCTGCGAAAAACATAACCCCGCTTACGCAGTTGTTTGATCTCTGTCGGCAGGAGAGAAAGTGTCGTTTCCACCTCTGCCATTGCGGTGTGTACGCGAGTCAGCAGCATTGACTCCTGCAGATCGCTGAATGTGTCCTGAAGCCTATCAAGCTTGGCTTTGGTTTCTTCACTCAGTGAGCCTGCTGCACCCGCAGCCCTGGGTGCGGCTCTACCACGGGCTGGGGGCCTCCTCCTCGCTGACCCGGTTACGGATGAGGGGGCCCTTGAGGGCTTTCTCGGTGTTTTCTTGGGGGATCCTTTTCTATTCATCTGCACCTCCTGGTCCTGGCTAAGCAGCCGCGTTCTTTGCTCCCATCGTGTGTCTCAAGTGCGTTTCCATAAAGTCGTCAAGCCACCCGTCTAGGACGGCCTGCACACTTCCTGTCTCGTGGTTGGTTCGGTGATCCTTGACCATCTGATAAGGGTGAAGTACATAGGAACGGATCTGGTTGCCCCAGCCGGCATCCACATGTTCCCCCTTCAACTCGGCGATCTCCTCTTGTCGTCTTTCTTCCTTCAGTTGGGTTAGCCGCCCTCGCAATATGCGGATTGCGGTCTCCCGATTCTGGGTCTGTGAACGCTCGTTCTGACATGAGACGACGACACCACTGGGAATGTGGGTGATACGCACCGCCGTCTCGTTTTTCTGCATATGCTGTCCGCCCGCGGATGAGGCACGGAACGTGTCGATCTGCAGGTCGTTCGGATCGATCGTCACTGCAATGGTGTCGCTAATGTCGGGCCAAACCTCGACCAGAGCAAAAGAGGTATGGCGTCGGTGAGCCGCATCAAAAGGGGACAGTCGTACCAAGCGGTGCACGCCTCGCTCAGAGTTCAGATAGCCGTAGGCATAAGCACCAGAGATTGTAATGGTGGCTCGTTTCAGACCAGCTTCTTCGCCAGAGAGCTGATCCACCAGGTCGGCAGTGTGTCCGTGCGCCTCGGCCCAGCGGAGATACATACGTAGCAACATCTCAGCCCAGTCTTGAGCATCGGTACCACCAGCGCCTGCGTGGATGGCCAGGATTGCATCGTCTCGATCATGGGGACCCGAGAGAAGAAGCTGGAATTCC
>CAZDDA010000680.1:0-1683 GCA_964504085.1 uncultured Thermotogae bacterium
GGCCGCAAACGAGAATGACGAGACGCGCAAGAGGTTCGAGATCATGTGCCGCGAGGTGTTCAAGAAGTTCAAGGCATGCATCAATATCCGCGAGGTGAACGAATACCGGCAGGAACGTGATGCGATCAACGTCGTGTACAAGAGCCTGCAGCGCGATCGCGAGAACGCGGACATCAGCGACATCATCCGACAACTCCATGGGATCGTGGACGAAGCGATTGACACCCGAGAGGCGGTCGAGGTTGATGACGCGAAGATCTATGACATCAGTCAGATCGACTTCGGGCGGCTTCGCCAGGAGTTCGAGAGGAGTCCTGCGAAGCGCACAGTGACGCAGAACCTGAGACAAGTGGTCGAGGGCAGGTTGCGGAGGCTTCTGGAGCAGAACCCTCTTCGAACTGACTTCCAGCAGCACTACGAGAAGATCGTCTCAGACTACAACAGAGAGAAGGACCGCGTGACCATCGAACAGACGTTCGAGGCGTTGCTGAAGCTCGTGCAGACATTGGATGAGGAGGAAGAGAGGGCGGTCCGAGAGGGGCTGGACGAAGAGACGCTGGCTGTGTTCGATTTGCTGAAGAAGCCCGAGCTGACGACCGCACAGATCAAGAAGATCAAGAGCATCGCCAAGGACTTGCTTCAAACCCTGAAGGCCGAGAGGCTGGCGGTTCACTTGTGGAGGGACAAGGAGTCGACCCGCGACGCAGTGAAGACTTGGATTCGGGACTTCCTCTGGAGTGACGAGACCGGGTTGCCGGTCAGTGTCTATTCGGAAGCCGATGTCGAAGAGAAGGTGGACTCAGTCTACCGTCACGTCTACCGAGCCTACCCAACTGTGCCATCGCCGTACTACGAAGTCGGTCATTCACCAAGCGAGAACTGAGTGCGAAGTCCAGCACTCGCAACCCTGGGATCCGCCGCAGCGATGGCGAGAGCCCATCAACACGCGTGAGCTGTACAGCATATGGCTCGTACACACCAGTGACCGCCACGAAGCAGGCCCGCTCATCAGCCCGTACGCCTGGTGGACACGCCGAGGACATACCTTTATACCTCTTCAGATCTAAGCAAGAGCATGGCGTCGAGAGCCAGCTCCCGCGAGAGGAATCGTTCGCAGCAGCAATGCCGCTCCCCAAAGCCTTTGGACGCAACGCCTTCAACGCCAACAGCCAGCAGAAAACCCAGTGCTAGGCCGTCTTTTCTGGAGACCGTTTCAGCGACGCGTGCGTTCATTGGAGAGACCCTCGATGAGAAGCGCCTGCGCAGGGCAGCCCGCATCAAGGAGCTCGAACATCGCTGTCGGAAACTCGAGCGGATGCTTGACGGCATTAACCCGTTCTGCGGGGACGACACCTGGATGCGACAGCGAGAATCGCTGGAACGCCGCATCGCTGAGACAGAGAAGGAGCGCTTCAGCGTCGAGATCGATCTTCTGGAAGATCCGCTGGAGCGCGAGCTGTTCGAACTCAAGAAGAGGCTGCGGATGCTGGGCGAGGAGGCAGGCTCGGATGGCTGACTTCTACGAGACGCTTCAGCGGCTCAATTGGCCGCCCGAGGAAAAGCGCCGCCTTGCCTGGCAGTACGAGACAGGTCAACTGGAGGAACGCAAGCTCCTGGAAGCCCATGTCTGGGCTGAACACGAGAAGGAGTTCGGCGTGTTGCCCTATGAACCCTCCGTCGTCC
>CAZDDA010000681.1:0-751 GCA_964504085.1 uncultured Thermotogae bacterium
GCTTCAAAGCAGGGAGAGCTCGGAGTATCTTTGGGAAATTCCGTTCGTCTACAAGAAGAAGGCCTCCTGACTTCAGTATGTGGTAGAAGCTGGCGACAGCGCTCTTCCGGTCGTCTAGGTCGGGAAGTAGACACAGGGAGTTGCCCAGCACAAGAACAGCATCGAACTTCGGCTGAGGGTACTCCTCTATCAAGCGTCGCCAGTCAATCGCAACATGCTCAAACCCGATGCGCCTCCGGCCTGCATTCTCCCGAGCGATTTCAGCAAGGCGTCGGCCAATCTCGTTAGATGTGACATCGAACCCATGCTCGCCGAGGAAGATGCTCTCGCACCCGACTCCGGCTGCTGCGTCTAGAATGCGGCCGTCCTTGTAAGGGGTCAACAGCTCCAGCAGAAACTCGCCTTCCCTCTCAAGGCGTCTCTCGGAACCCACGAACTCCTGCCATCGAGTGGATAGCTCCAGCTCAAACAGCTCTGGGACCAAGGGCAGCTCACTGGTTGTGGTATGCTCAAGCAATGCCTCGAAGTACTCAATACAAGCGTTGAACAGCTCATCTTGAGGAACTGCCATCTTCAGTCCCACAATGCCGCTCCCTTTCTTCGGGGAGAAGAGGGCGGCATACTGATCATACCAGATCCCAACATCGGTCACTTGCCTGCCGTGTTGTCCTCCGGGAAGCTCAGAAGCACTGCTTAGCTCTTCCGCAACTGCTCTCTCAGCCAGGAGGAGTCTGACTCTGTGCCTCCTGTG
>CAZDDA010000681.1:761-1681 GCA_964504085.1 uncultured Thermotogae bacterium
AGAAGCGACAAGGATGCGGGTACCACCCCCATTCCTTCGATCCAGCATCTCTGTGATGTGCTTCTCGTGAGCATCAAGGTAGTCCGGGTATGCACTTGTGAATTCACTCGGCAGGTGGCTGTCAGTTCCGTCGTAGAGTCCTTTCGCATGTTCGAAGAACACACGAGTAGCGAAGTTCACCTCAGACCTATCCAGTTCCACGCCAGCATCTGACCGCAAGCCCACTAGAAGCTCCCGTACCTTCTCGAGCTGACGTCCAGCGATCCCGAGGATTGCGTCTCTAGCTGTCCCCTGGGCCGCATCTCGCAGCACCGCTAGGGCAGGAAACAGCGGACCAAGTGAGAAGCGCGTTAGCTGAATGACCGCCCCGAAAGCAATCGCGCCTACTACAGTATCAACGGCGACCTCTCCTATGGTGTTGATGAGAACACCAAAGTCACCGGCAATCATCGGCGCTGGAATAGGAAGCCCAAAGGCTACCATTATCAGTCGGAAAGTCACAAGGAGAGCTGACGTAGCGAGTGTGTGTTTGAGACGAGGTGCTTGGCGGACCAGCCGAACCCAGATCTCCGCAATGCGCTTTGCCGCTTCTACAGGAGTCCTACGCCTTCTCATTATATATCATTATGGCTACAGCTTCGTGCTATTGCAAACCTCGGCTGCGTTGGATTTGGTTAACGCGTGAACTCATACCAACTATGCGCAGGCCTGACCGTGTGCCCAATGAGAGCTACCCTAGCGAATAGCCTGAGATCCTCCCATCGGGCTGACCAGCCCCCCTTGGGGGCAACGATGAGTGTGAGTTCTCCAAACGTTCACCTCGGGACTCCCGTCTTGGGTTGTGTATACGGTGACTGACAGGAGGCAAGCGTCCTGTAGTAGAGAACTTCATGCCCAGGAGCAGCTCAGGACGAAGGTTC
>CAZDDA010000682.1:0-1677 GCA_964504085.1 uncultured Thermotogae bacterium
GCCTCTCCCCGATGCAAGCCACACCTCGACCTCGAACTGCCTGTCCGAGTACTCGTAGATGCCGAACCACACATGATACGGCTGTCTGCCATGCTTCGTGTCCGTGATCCCCTCGTCGATGATCTCGAAGTCGTACCTGGCCATATCGCTGTCGATCTCGTAGATGTACCTGTGCTTGCACTTGCCGAGGAACTTCCGCCAGACGTACTCCGCGTCACGCTCGTAGTCCTTCCGTTCTTCCTCCGTCATGCCGGAGCTGCAGCCCTCGTCTGCGCTGTAGAGCTCCAGCTCTATGATCTCTGCTTCCGGCAGTTCTTCTCCGAGTAGGGCCTGGTGGATCGCTTGCTGCCACTCGATGTGCTGAGCATGTGTCTCCGTACAGATGAACCCGACCTCCTGTCGCAGGATCTCGCCGTCCGGACTGATCAGGAACGTGGTGGGAATGGTCTCAACTCCCCAGTTCTTGCTGACCACCAAGTCCGGATCGTACAGCACCGGCAGTGTGTATTCGTGTGACGTGAAGAACGGCTCGACCTGGGCGATAGTCAACTCAGTGTCCTTGCTGACTATGGCGGTTCGTAGCCCAAGCGATGAGTACTCCTCATCGAACTCCTGCAAATAGGCAACAAGCCTGTTCGCAGGTGCTCAAGCGACGCACCAGAACGACAGGACCAGCAGCTGCGAGTCCTGCAGCAGATCGGTCAGCGTCACAGACTCGCCAGTCAGATCCTCCAACTCGAAGTCCATCCCCGGAAGTAACGTTGCTGCGTGAGATGTGCTGAACATGCCGAGCAGCCCAATCACTAGCAGCGCGACGATTGCCCACCGTACTCTCATAGCCCACCCCTATGCCGCGTTGAATAGCAGCTTACTGCTGGAATTGTACCAGTGCCCTTCCGCAGTGAATCGGGTTGTTACGCTTCTTCCACTTCGCAGGACTCTGACAGCTCTTCCAGGTAGTCCGGCTTCAGGTGCCGGCGCAGGTCCGGTGGGTGGCGCATCGCCTCCTCCAGTGCTGACAAAGCGATGAAGCTGCAGATCTCGGGCATTGGCGGCGAAAGGCGGGTGAAGGTAGCTCGGTTGACTTCCTCTATCACCTTTGCTCTGCGTTCGTCGGGAGCCACGATGTACAGCGGGATATTGAGGTTTGGCTGCATGGAGATCAGATCGGACATGCGCAACAGGCCAGAGTAGATCGAGGTGGTGCACTCGATCTCAAAGGCTGCCTCGATGGTCCGACGTCTGAGCCACAGCACGTCAATCAGCTTGACCGTTTTCATCGTGGCGGCATCGAACTGCAGCGGCAGGTCGTCGATCACGCGCGGCAGCTCCCCAAGACGCTTCCCACCCACAACCCTTCCTCGATCATTGCTCGCAATCCAGACATCAAGGCCCATTTCTCCGCCCAATGTGACCAGCATGGACTGAATACGCGTGTGTTCGCTGACAGCGGTATCCTCTGTCGGTTCCTTGGGCGGAACTGAGGACTCTGGTTCTTCCGGTTCAGAGTCGGGAACGGTGACCGCGCCGATCTTGGACTTCAGCGCCGGCGGGCGGTATGCCAGCTTGCGTGGGTCGACCTCCCGCACCACGGGGTGTTCCTTGGCCTCCATCAGGGCCCTGAGGATGGTCTCACCGTCCTCGGCGGACCACTCCTGCGGTGATCCCCGGACCCGC
>CAZDDA010000683.1:0-1670 GCA_964504085.1 uncultured Thermotogae bacterium
GAGCCTGACGATGTCGTGCGCGCGCTGTTTTTCGGCTTGGGATCGGATGGCACAGTTGGCGCTAACAAGAACTCCATCAAGATCATCGGTGAGGAGACTGACTATTACGCGCAGGGTTACTTCCAATACGACGCGAAGAAATCTGGCTCCGTGACCGTCTCGCACTTGCGCTTCGGCCCGCGCCCCATTCGCCAAACCTGTTTGGTCACATCCGCCAATTTTATCGGCTGCCACCAGTTCATTTTCCTTGAACAGTTTGATGTATTGTCGAGCGCGGAAAAGGGCGCGACGTTCCTGCTGAACAGCCCTTACTCAGCGGAAGAAACGTGGGACAAGATGCCACGTCAAGTACAACAGCAGATTATCGACAAGGAGCTCGAGTTCTACGTTATTGATGCCTACAAGGTTGCTGATAAGGTAGGCCTCGGTGTCCGCATCAATACCCTTATGCAGACCTGCTTCTTTGCTCTTTCCGGCGTTCTGCCCAAGGATGAGGCCATTGCTAAGATTAAAGAGGCCATCAAGAAGACCTACGGCAGGCGCGGTGAGGATGTCGTGAAAATGAACTACGCGGCCGTCGATCAAGCGCTGGCCAACATGCACAAAGTTGACGTTCCCGAGAAGGCAACCAGCGAGGTTGAAATGCCACCTGTGGTGCCTGACGAAGCGCCGGAGTTTGTGAAAAATGTAACGGCTATGATGATTGCTCGCAAGGGTGATGATCTGCCCGTCTCCAAACTGCCCGATGATGGCACTTATCCCACCGCCACAACGCAGTGGGAGAAGCGTAATGTAGCGCTAGAAATTCCCGTGTGGGATCCTGATATCTGCATTCAGTGTGGTAAGTGCGCGATGGCGTGCCCGCACGCTGTGATCCGGATGAAGGTTTATGATCCCACGCATCTTGAGGACGCACCGGAGGGCTTCCGCTCTGTCGATGCCACCGGGCGTGACTTCAAAGGTATGAAGTTCACAATCCAGGTCGCACCAGAGGATTGCACTGGGTGCAGCCTATGCGTTCAGACCTGCCCGGCTAAGGACAAGGAAAATCCCGACCGCAAGGCCATCAATATGACGCCGCAGCCACCTATTCGTGAGCGCGAGCGCGAATATTGGAACTACTTCTTAAACGAGATCCCCAACTACGATCGCACCAAACTCAAGACCAACCGAGTCAAGGATTCCCAGCTCTTGCGCCCGCTCTTTGAGTTCTCTGGTGCGTGCGCGGGCTGTGGTGAGACGCCCTATGTTCGCCTGCTCAGCCAGCTCTTCGGCGACCGCTCAGTGATTGCGAACGCCACGGGCTGTTCGTCAATCTACGGTGGCTATATGCCCACCACCCCGTGGGCCAAGGACGAGGAAGGCCGCGGCCCGGCATGGAATAACAGCCTCTTCGAGGATAACGCCGAGTTCGGCTACGGCTTCCGCTTGACGCTGGATAAGCAACAGGAGTTCGCCCGCGAGTTGGTGAGCAAGCTCCGTGACAAAGTCGGTGCTGAATTGGCTGACGGCATTATAAACGCCGAGCAAGTCACCGAGGCTGACTACGCAATGCAACGCGCGCGCGTGGCCAAGCTCAAGGAGACCATCGCCGGGATGGATAGCCCCGAGGCCAAGCAGTTGATGAGTGTGGCTGACGTGCTGGTCCGCCGGTCCGTCTGGATCGTCGG
>CAZDDA010000684.1:0-1661 GCA_964504085.1 uncultured Thermotogae bacterium
GACTGAAGGTGAACCGGGGGAAGAGCGCAGTGGACCGTCCCTGGAAGAGGAAGTTCTTGGGGTACGGCACGACAGCAGGAAAGAAGCCGAGGCTGAAGCCAGATAAGAAATCAGTAAAACGGCTGAAGTCGAAGCTGAAGACGCTTTTCCGGCGAGGACGTGGTAAGAGCCTTGCCCGCACCGTCGAGGAGCTCAACCCGATTCTGAGGGGTTGGGTCAACTACTACCGGCTGGCGGAAGTGAAAGGAGTGTTCGAAGAACTGGACCAATGGATTCGGCGGAGACTACGCCTTTTACTATGGCGTCAGTGGAAGCGTCCCAGGACCCGGTTCAAAAGGCTCCGACAACGCGGTCTGGATCACGATCGAGCCAAACGCTCGGCTTACAATGGCTTCGGTCCTTGGTGGAATTCAGGGGCCAGCCATATGAACCAGGCTGTGCCGACCAGCACGTTTGTTCGGATGGGACTCGTGAGCCTCGTTCAACAACACAGTAAACTTGCGAGCAACTCGTGAAGCGCCGTATACGGAACCGTACGTACGGTGCTGTGGAAGGGTGGCGGCCGTGAGATCACAAACCTCACGCGCCGCACCCTATCCGATAGACAGTTGGAAGGGCGTTGGTATTCTGTGGCAGCATTGTGTGTTCTAGCTCGACCCTCTAACCAGCCGGACGAAGTTGTAGCACCGCTCACGACGGCCACCTTCCACCTCTCTGTGATTGTTATTACATTTGTTCTAACGCCACGATGCTAGGAGAATCCCATGACCAAGCAGACCACCATTCGGGCGATCGGTAACTCCGCCGGGACCACCATCCCAAAGGCCATGCTAGAACGGTTTCGGCTGAGCGAGGGCGATCGGGTACACCTCATCGAAACCGAGGAGGGAATTCTGATCACACCCTTTGACCCTGACTTCGCTGAGGCCATGGAGATCTACGCTGAAGGTGCCAAGCAATACCGCAATGCCATGCGGGAACTCGCGAAGTGAAAAAGCCCCGTTGGATCTCGATGACGCTCATCCTTGCCGTGCATGCTGACCAAGTCAGGGAACACGGAGGTTCCCCCGGAGTGAGGGACAAGGGTCTCTTGGAATCGGCCCTGAGTAGGCCTCGGAACAGGTTCGGCTATGAATCCGGATCAGACCTGTGTGACTTGGCTGCCTCCTATGGGTTTGGGATCGCGAGAAACCACCCCTTCATCGACGGAAACAAGCGAGTCGCTTTCCAAGCCATGTATCTCTTCCTCGGACTCAATGGTCTGAGGATTGATGTGCCGGAGGAGGAGGTCGTTGCTCTGATGTTGGCCTTGGCCAGCGGCGAACTCGAGGAATCCGATCTCGCAGCATGGCTCAATGACCATACGTCCCCCCGCTGACATCCTTCCCGGGAGAGTCAGTGCAAACCACAACGCCCCACTCTGACGACGGTGCGGAGTGGGGCGTCCATCCCCTTCGTTCTTGCGTTTGTGGTTCTTTCTAACTCGCCCCCCTACCAACAGGACGAAGTTGTAATACCGCTGTAGCCAGGAGTTTCTTCCTTTTCATCTCTCCTCCCAAACCCTATCTCGGCGGCCTAGAGAGAGGCCGCCTCTCGCTATCAGCTCTTATCAGTTCACCCTCTGCGCCTGCCATCCGGGGCCACCGCCACCACCGCCTCTA
>CAZDDA010000685.1:0-1660 GCA_964504085.1 uncultured Thermotogae bacterium
CGACTATATCGGTAGCCTATGTATTCTATGGGCAACGCCGTTGCGTGTCAACAAAGCTGACCGTGCTGGAAAGCGAAGCATACGCATGGGTGTGAGGCGGCTGAGAATCGGCGGCGACAGTCTCCCTCCGCCGCACCGCTGGGAAGAACCGCGGGACGCCCGACGCTCCATGGAGGCCTTTGAGCAAAGCGCCCTGGACTCGAAGCCCATTGGCTTCTACACGTGCTCCGATGAGCTCTAGTAGCCCGTCTCAGAAGTTCTGTCCTTGCAATTGGCAGTTTAGAATAGAACATTGCTGCTTGTATTTAGTCCGCTTCTCTGTTAGAATAGAGGGGAGAAGAAGCCTTCATGTCTGGTCTTGGGCGTGAGTAAGGGCAGTTCGGCGCCCTTTGCACCCGTGGCCGGTATTTGAGGTGGATTAAATATGAGGGGGATGCAAGATGATAAACTGCCAGGAAGCTTCATTCTCTCCGCAATTGCAGCGACAACGCTTGACTCAAGCACAAGGGCTATTGGGTGAGAAAGTGGTCCGTCACCTCCTATGCTTTGCGTTGTATTTGCTTGGGGTAGATCGGCGCTCAATTTCGGATTTGATGGATGTTCCCCCCGGAACGATCCGATCTCTGATTCGAGCCGTGCTCCACGAGGGTCTTCCCGCTTTTGAAGATCGCAGGCGAGGTTCATCTACGTTTCTACCACCTCAACCGAGGGGGATAACGATCGGCATCCACAGCGGAGAGCGAGGGGTGAGTGTTGATTTTGACACCCTGGGCAGGCTTGAGATACCGCAGGAGAATACCCTTCAGAAGAGAGTCGTGCTGCTGACGATGCTGCACAGCGCTCTGGTCAGTAGCCGGGATGTTTCTGAAGTCCTTGGCCTGTCAACGGGTCATGCCCTGGAGCTTGCCCGCAGATTGCACACCGATGACGTTGGTGCCTTGATCGACAAGCGAGAAGGACAACGCGAGGAGTATCGATTCACCGCGGATGTCAAAGCGGAGCTCATTCAGCAGTTTGTTTTGGACATCCTCAGTGGGGGTCGGGCTTCCGGAAGGCAGCTGTCGGGGCATCTGCAGGAGCGCTGCAACTTGAGTCTGTCCGAGCGCAGTATTCGCGATCACATCCGCAAACTGGGGTTGTCGAGAATCAAGACATCCCTGCCGAATCTTGTGTCAGGTTTAAAAAAAACTCCATGAGATGCTCTTCTCCATGAAACAGGGGGCCCAGTGGCTCACCGACCTCTCAAAGGGGAAAGCGAATGCCCCGGCGATCAATCGACTCCCACAAAGGATGGGAATCGTCGCACTGCACCAGGCCAACGTCCCTTCGCCTCGCATCGCCTGGTTCAGTGGCTGCCATGTTCGCACGGTCGGCAGGTGGCTGATCCGTATCGCTACCGGACAGCCGATCACCGATCGTCCTCGTAGTGGTCGTCCTGCTGTCTATCCACAACAGACATGGCTGAAGACTATCGCCTTCTTCTGCCAGACTCCCCCTTTGCCGGGCTGTAGTCGGTGGACTCTCCGGGACGCAGAACAATACCTCGCCGGCCATCCGGAGGTGATCGGTTACGCTTTGAGTCGCGCAACCCTGGGCCGCATGCTCATCGAGCATGCCTTGCGGCCTCATCTGCAACAATACTACCTGCAAATCACTGACC
>CAZDDA010000686.1:0-1659 GCA_964504085.1 uncultured Thermotogae bacterium
GATACGTCATGACCAAGTTGGCGTCTGTCAGCCCGAGCCAGTCAAAGAACGATGCGACTCCTGTTGCCAGTACCACGAAGCCTATGGCCCAACCGTAGTTCACCGTGGCATTCAACCGCCGAGCCGCAACTCCAGCGGATGGGGTCGCCTCTTCCGCGCTGCGGATGACGTAGACGTCAATGTCGCCGCTTTCTGAGATGAGGCGATCCGCCGGCGATCGGCGCCAGAAGCGAAGGCCCCGATCCCGAGCCCCCTTCCCCACGACAATCCTCGTGACATTCCGCGACGCGGCATAATCCAGAATCTCCCGGACGATGTCTTCGCCAGTCAACTTGACTGTCTCGGCTCCAAGCTGCTCACTCAACCTGAGGTTTCGATTCAGCAGTTCCGCACTTCGGGCGTCCTGCTTCCGAAGAGGTGCCTCGGGATAGACGACGATCCATTCCGCGTGCATGGCGTTCGCCATTCGCTGCGCCGCACGGATGAGCTTCACGGAATCCGCTCCAGCCTGAAGATAGACCAAGAGCCGCTCGCTTGTGGACCAAGCCGGGGAAGCAGTCTCCCGTGGGCGAATTCGAAGGTCTTGTCCCGCGTGATCTGTCACACAGCGCATGGCAAGCTCGCGCAATGCGATCAGGTTCGGCTTGCGGAAGAACTCGTCCGCGTCACTGGCCAGACGTTCCGGCACGTGGACCTTTCCGTCACGGACTCGATCGAGCAACTCATCGGGCGCAAGGTCGATGAACGTGATCTCGCTCGCCTCATGGAAGAAGCGATCTGGAACCGTCTCTTGGGCAATGACGCCGGTGATCCTCGCCACAGACTCGTTGAGGCTTTCGACGTCCTGAACATTGAGCGTTGTCCACACGTCGATACCCGCATCAAGGAGTTCCTCAACATCCTGCCAACGCTTTCGATTTCGACTAGCTGCCGGATTCGTGTGCGCCAAGTCGTCAAGAAGGATCAGGTCGGGGCCGCGTGCCAGAGCTGCGTCTACATCGAACCCATGAGGATGCGAGTCGTCATGCAATCCCGAGTCATCGCGGAGCACATCGTGACCGTGCACCAGAGCTTCCAGATCCGAGCTTCCATGCAGCTCGGCATGACCGACCAGGACTCGCTTGCCTGAAGCCCTGGCCCTCGACGCAGCTTCGAGCATGGCGTGTGTCTTGCCGACCCCGGGGGCATACCCGAAGAAGAGCCTGAGCCGTCCTTTTGCACGTGCATTCCCAACAAGAGACTTGGTGGCCTCAGCTCTGTGATCGCTCTGTCCATCAACACTGGGCTGTCTGGATTCCATGGCCTCGCTCCGGCACTCGGTCCCATTCTCTCACACTTGTCAGGTGTCATTCCAGTCGTGCACGTCCTCAAATCCGGTGCACACCACCCTGGAGGATCCGAACTCGCCAGAGAGGCGTTCGAGAAGCGTTCGATCCGGTGAGCCACTTGAAGCAGGTATCGAGCCGGTCCAAGAACTGCTCCGCCTGAGCCCTCACCCCCAACCGGCTATAATCCGGAACACTATGTGCCTTGCTGCTCCTGCACGCGTGATTTCGATTGCTGACAACGTCGCGACGGTGGACTACGGTGGCGTCGAGACGCAATGCCGGCTCGACACGCTGACCGAGGAGGTCGCGGTCGGCGACTACGTGCTGATCC
>CAZDDA010000687.1:0-1658 GCA_964504085.1 uncultured Thermotogae bacterium
CTACTTCTGCCCCTCCTGCTCGCAGAAACGGACACTTCTGTTCTCGGAGTACATGGCGGACTGGAATTTCCCCGGTTTTGTGGACAAGATTTTGCCATGATGGTAGGAGAAGACAGGAGGAGAGATGGCAGAGAATCGAAGGAAATACACAAGGGAGTTCAAGATCGAGGCGGTGAGGCTGCTGGATAGCAGTGGCAAGAGCGGGCATGAGATCGAGGATGATCTGGGGATCAGCAGAGGGCAGATCTACCGGTGGCGCAGGCAACTGGGCGAGGAAAACGGCAAGATACGGGCGTTTCCTGGGACCGGCAAAGCGCGGGACGAAGAGCTTGTGCGGCTGAAGCGGGAGAACAAGATCTTGCGTGAGGAACGAGAAATACTGCGAAAAGCAGTGGCCATCTTCTCGAGACCGAAGAGATGAAGTATCGCTTCATCGATGGGCAGAGAGGGATCCACAGCGTGGAGAGGATGGCCGGATTGTTGGGAGTCGCGCGCAGTGGATACTATGCCTGGCTGGGGCGTGGTGAGAGCGCTCGGAGTCGGGCGAACCGAGATTTGCTAGAGGCGATGCGGAAGATCCAAGAGAAGGCGAAGTATCGCTACGGTAGCCCACGGGTAACCGAGGAGCTGCGTCGGGCAGGGATGGCTGTGGGCCACAACCGAGTGGCACGGCTGATGGCGCGCAACGGGCTACAAGCACGGCCGAAGAGACGCTTTCGTTGCACCACGAAAGCAGCCAAGGGGCGACCGGTGGCTGAAAACCTGCTGGGGCGTCAGTTTGAGGTTTCTCGGATGGACGCGGTGTGGGCCAGCGATATCACGTATATCGCAACGAGCGAAGGATGGCTGTACTTGGCGGTGATTCTGGATCTGTGCTCTCGTCGCGTGGTGGGTTGGTCGATGAGCTCGCGGCTGAGAACCGACCTGGTTCTGAGGGCATTCTGGATGGCGGTGCGCAGGCGCCATCCGCCGGAAGGTCTGATGTTTCACTCCGATCGGGGTTCGCAGTACACCAGCAAGGCCTTCTGCAAGGCGCTTGAGAGGCGGCGAATGATACAAAGCATGAGCCGTAAGGGTAACTGCTGGGACAACGCGCCTTGCGAAGCGTTCTTCGCGACGCTAAAAATCGAGCTGATGGGCGGCAAGGCCTTTGCAAGCCGTCGAGCCGCGCAGGCGGCAATCTTTGAGTACATGGAGGTGTTCTACAATCGGCGGAGGCTACACTCTTCGCTCGGCTACGCTACCCCAGTCGAGCACGAGGAGGCTATTTCCAGGGGGGTATCCGAGTATCACCCCTCGCGAGAAAACGCGTTGTAGCCCCACTATGAAAGGGATTAGTTTGGTGGTAGGCGGTCAGGTGAACGGTTGGGGGAAGTTATCCAGCTATGAGAAAAGTCAAGCCCTCCTCTTCTTTTCCTCCGTCTTTTCCCCCTCCCTCCTATGCCGCGATTCTCTCCAGTGTCCTCCGAAATGTCTTGAGTTTGCCGGTGTATAGCTTCTGCTCCAACCAGAGATAGGGCTCGTTCTTCTTCAGCATATGGTAGGCGCTCACCAAGACCTTCCGGATCAACGCGATTCGTGATTTTCCCGCACTCTTTCCGACCTTCACTCTCGCATAGAAATCCGCCATGTGCTGTCCGGCCTGTGAGAGCTGGTAG
>CAZDDA010000688.1:0-1657 GCA_964504085.1 uncultured Thermotogae bacterium
TGTTATGGGTCGCAAGATGGACGGGCGGTGCACCCTGGAGAATATTGACCCGGCCGATTACATTGAGTTTGCGCGCAAGGTTGGTCAGGACGTGGTAGGCATGTGTTTTTACGACAACCCGTTTCGATACACGCAAGACGGACAGGTGAGGCGTCTCGATTTCAGGATCCGATCGAGAGCAGATCTCGACCGGCTGTTTGTCGCCGATCTCGAGCACCTCAAAGATCATCTCACATTGCTCGATGCTTACGTGCACGCGCTGGAAGGCACCAACATCGGCCTCTTTGTGCTGCTGGGTTCCTTCTTCACCGATACCTATACCTCGGTGTTTGGGTTTGAGAACTTTATGTGCATGCTGCACGACGACCGCTACCTGGTCGAGGAGATCCTCGAACGGCATGCGGAATACTACGCTTTGATGGCGGAAATGTTGGTCCAGTATCCTCTCACCTTCTTCTATGTCGGTGACGACCTGGCGTTCAAGAGCACTACCCTCATCAGTCCCGAGTTGCTGCGGGAGATATGGGTGCCGAGGATGCAGCGTGTGTTCGAGCCCGCGCTCAACAAGGACATCCCTGTCCTGTTCCACAGCGACGGCAACATCGAGGAGTTGATTCCCGACCTCCTGGATATGGGCATCGCCGCGCTCAACCCGATCGAGCCTTATGGTATGGACATCAGCAAGATAAAGAAGCGGTTTGGCAAAGATCTGGCTCTGGTCGGGAACATGGACGTCGGCGGGGCATTGAGCTGCGGGACCACCGAACAAGTGAGGCAAGAGGCAAGGCAGTTGATCGACGACGTGGGCCAGGGAGGAGGGTTCGTTCTCGCTTCCTGCCACAGCATCACGAGCAACGTGCAACCCGAGAATTTCCTGGCCATGATCGATACCGCGCAAACTTATGGTGTTTACTAGCCTGCATATTCCACAAGCTCAGAGTACGGGAGAAACAAGTACCAATCGTAACAGAGCCTTCGAGGCGACGGTTTGGCACCGCGCCTCAAGGCAAACGTTCGGCAAGGAACTACAATGAGAGCATTTAGAATTCTGCTGTTGTTGGCCACCATCTCCTCATTTTGCATGGCGGAGACGGAACAGGAGAGGGAAGTCGTCACTGCGGTTCAGCGGCTCCTCAAGTACGTGAATGCTCTGGAGGCGAAGCACCACGAAGCCATCATTTCATGGCAACACCCGTCAGAGGAGGACAGGAAGCATGTTAATCAGATCAGCACACTGATGGCGAGAGTCCGCCGTTGTGGCAAGGATGCCGCGCCGATACTGCAATCTCATCTTGGAAGATCTCAGTCAAAATGGGAGAAGTTCTGGCTCTTGGGAGCGCTCGCACACGCCAAAGATGACGACAGCCTTTCAGTCTTGCGTGCATTCGCACGGGATGACGATGAAGACCTGCGGAAAAGAGCAATAAGCGGACTTTCGCTTCTTGGTCTCCCGGCTTTGAAGAGTCTTCAGCAACTTGTAGAGGATCAGAAAACTCGTAATCGTTTTAAAGCCATGCAGGCACTCTACGATGTAGTCAAAGCATCGCAGACGGCTTCACCCGAGAGTGTCGAAGATGCACTGCTGTGGTCCGTTGGCCGGCTGAAAGACAAAGATCCAGATGTCCGCTTCATCGCATTACACATCATTGCGCTCGGC
>CAZDDA010000689.1:0-1652 GCA_964504085.1 uncultured Thermotogae bacterium
AGGCTCAAGGTTGTTGGCGGTGCGAAGAGATGGCCTTCCCCATGGGGGGACACTAGACACGAGGTCCTGAAACGCCTCGAGCAATCTCCTGCGATGTTGGGGAACGCTTCATCTCGGCATACAGGAAGGCAGGGATAGATGATGGCAAACAACAGGAAAACGATTCTCGTACCCCTGGACAGATCCAAGTTTGCCGAATGCGCGCTACCAATGGCTCTCAGCATTGCGCGGCGCCTAGGAGGCCAAGTGGGTCTCGTATCGGTATCGACCAAGAGACGAAAGCGCAGGAAGATAGACCACGTTTCGATATCGCCAGACGAAATCAACCTGATTGATGAAGTTGCATCAAATTACCTGGACCAAGTCTCAGCTCGGATCGCTGAATCATCTGATGTGCCCGTCTTCACAATGGTCCTACCGGGCAGGCCGGCGGCCGCTTTGGTGAAACACGCGAAGACACATCATCCAGACCTGATCGTGATGTCTACTCATGGCCGAGGGCCATTCAGCCACTATTGGTTGGGGAGCGTGGCCGATTCAGTTGTCAGGCGAGTTGCTACTCCCGTGCTTCTAGTGCGACCGCAACCGGAGTGTCGACCCGAGTTTGACGACAAACGTCGTTGCCGGCACATAGTCGTGCCACTGGATGGCTCCAATCTCGCCGAAGAAAGTTTGGAGTGGGCAAAGATGCTTGGCGAAACACAAACTGAGTACTCCTTGGTTCAAGTAACACCCTGTTCGGTAACGGCATGGTTGCACCAGCCCGACGTCGATGCCAAGGATACGTCTGAGCTGGTCGCTGTTGCACGAGACAATGCGGCAGACTACCTGAGCAGCGTCAAGCGCGCCCTCGAAAACAGCGGTCTCTCCGTCAAGACGATCATAGAGGACTCAAAGCCGCCGGCAGTGGGCATATTAGACGCCGCTGAGCGGCTCGCAGCTGACATTGTCGTCATTTCCACTCACGGGCGAGGCGGATTCCGTAGGCTCGTGCTTGGCGGCGTGGTAGACAAAGTAATACGAGCATCACACATACCGGTGCTCGCAGTGAAGCCGGAGTGATGTGAGTCGTAGGATGCGCCATTACAACATGCAGAGTGGTTCGATCGCTAATGTTGCTACTGGGAATATAGGACGTTCTCGCAACGCATCGGACCACTCTGCTAAGGAAACCGCAGGATGAGTGAACTGCACATGGATGAGCTATGGATGCTTCAGCTGCTCCCGCAGGGGCTTCCGCTCGAAACATCCACACTCATCACCGGCCCTGAGAGAGCCGACAACCTCCTCGTGTCTCGTAGCTCCAAGGCACCATTTCGATTGTTTCTGCGTGTGGAGAGAATGCAAGGTGTCGTATTCTCACCGGAAGAAATCGAAGCCCCGATCACCGCAGAGACGCTGGAGGACGTGAAGGTTGTGGCGGATCACAGCCGGAAGAGAGTGATACCCCTCATCTCAAGAATCTGACCAAGGTAAGTCCCACATGAGTCAGCAGCCGCCTACCGGAGAACTCAATACGGCACACCGAGGCGGCGGCGTTCACGTAGGCACGCACTTGATCTTCGGTTGGCACGCGTTTTTCCTAGCTCTCACAACGGCCACTTTGGACCTAAACACAGTGTTCCCCGCCTTGGTGAACACACTTGTTGACT
>CAZDDA010000690.1:0-1651 GCA_964504085.1 uncultured Thermotogae bacterium
CCTTCTCAAGCCCGTAGCGAGCAAGGATCTCCTCGATGCCCTGCACAAAGCCAGCGAACAGATTACGGAGCACAAGCGGCACAGCATTTCCTTCCTGAAGGAAGCACCCGACGAAGAAACGATGAAAAATGCCCTTGTTAGCTCCCTATTGGAGCAGCTCTGCAGCGGAGAGATCGTCGCCGAAGAGGCACTCCGTCGGGCGGACGAAATTGGGATCAACATCCTGGGCAAGCGGTACGCGGTGCTGATCTGCCTTTTGGAGGGAAAGGGCGGGCACCCCAACCGCCAGGCGATCGCTTCCAAGGTGAAGTTCATGCTGGTGGAAGACCCCGACGTGCTGTATTTCCTGAGCGGCGTGGATCATGTGGTGCTGATCATCAAGGGAAACGCTGATATCGATGTCACCGAAAAGGCCTACCATACGGCGCAGACGCTCAAGCATGAAGTAGAGGACGATGGCGATACGCTTCTCACCGTCAGCATCAGCAGTGTGACCCCGCGCATCAGCGGCATCCACGACGCCTTCCACGAGGCGAGAATATTATTGAAGACATTCGGGCAGACCAACCGGGGCCGGATATACGGCGCCGGCGACATCGGCCGGATACAGGGCTCTGTCGCTGCCCCCGCCGGCACGTTCTTCAACGTCAACATCGAGAACAGGCTCAAATTTGCGATCGCGGAGGACGTACCCGCCATCGTCGAGGAGTTCACAAGGAACCTCGATACCGACGAGATGCAGGGAGTGCTGTACCGCTACTATATCCTCATGGATCTCACCAATACCGCCATTCGGATCATCCGCAATTTCAATCCGGACGCGGACCCCAACGAGATTGCCGGGCATTTCGTGGGCCTCAGGCAGGTTTTCCAGTCCGCGATGTCCGCCGAGGAGTTTGCCGGGCTCGCTACCCGGATCTGCCTGAAGACCATCGAACTGCGGGACCGCGGCAACAGCAGCCATCATGTGAAGCTGGTGCGCCGCGCCTGCGAGTACATTGAGGCGAACTACAACAGCCCCGACATCTCCCTGAATACCGTCGCCGCCCACGTGGCTCTGAGCCCCGCCCACTTCAGCACGATCTTTTCCCAGGAGATGTCAGTTACCTTTATCGATCATCTCACCAATGTGCGAATGGAGAAGGTCAAGGAGATGCTTGCGTCCACCGACGAGAAGGTCGTCACGATCGCGTTTGACGTGGGGTACAACGAGCCGAACTACCTGAGCTACTTGTTCAAGAAGCGGGAGGGACTTACTCCCAAGGAGTTCCGGCTGCAGAACAGGCATCAACAGGGTGAAGTCAGGGCCCTGTGAACGACGGTAGTGCTCCCCGATCTGCAAGCCGCCGGTGAAGGAACCTGGACCCTGCAGCCATCGGCCTCGATGAGGCGCACCGTGCGGGATTCTTCCTCCCCGCGAAACCGCACGTAATAGATGTGGCGGTGCTTGGCTGCGGGGCGTGTATGAATGGAATAGGGCTGTTTCCGGCGTTTCATGTGGCCTCCCTCTCGGTGGCTCTCGAGGTCAGAGCCAGGGTCAGAGTTGGACTACACAGAACCGCCGGTTGTCCGGTAGGTTCCTATCTCCCTACGACATAGGGATTTAATTGGGCGATACTGGATTTGAACCAGTGACTTCTACCGTGTGAAA
>CAZDDA010000691.1:0-1651 GCA_964504085.1 uncultured Thermotogae bacterium
CTCTTGTTCGGCTGGGACAAGGTGAAGCCCAGAACGCATTTCATATCGACCATCATGGTAGCGCTTGGCGCCCATTTCAGCGCTGTCTGGATTGTGGTAGCCAACTCCTGGCAACAGACTCCCGCCGGATACCATCTGGTGGCCAGGGGCGAGGGATTCCGCGCCGAGCTGACCAGCTTCTTTGAGGCTGTGCTGAATCCATCTTTCCTCGATAGGATCTCACATGTTTACATGGGAGCGTGGCAGGCTGGGGCATTCCTCGTCCTCAGCGTGAGCGCCTTCTACTTGTTAAGGAACAAACACCAGGAGTTTGCCAAGGCCTCAATCAAGATCGCGCTTGTGCTCGCCGTGGGCGCATCGCTGCTGCAGTTGGTTACAGGCCACGACAGCGCTTTGGGAGTCGCCGAGCACCAGCCCGCGAAGCTCGCCGCATATGAGGGGCACTATGAGGAAGACGTTCCAGCGCCATTGTACTTGGTAGGCTGGGTTAACGAAGAAACACAGCAGGTGTATGGCATAAAGATCCCCGGTCTCCTGAGCTGGATGGTGCACGGAGACGCAGCAGAACCTGTCACCAGTCTTAACTCGTTTGCCCCGGAAGACAGGCCGCCCGTGAACATCGTGTTCCAGGCATACCATGTCATGGTCGGTATCGGCATGGGGCTGATACTCATCTCGTTGCTTGGCGCCTTCTATTTGTGGCGGGGTAAGCTATTCGAGACGCGATGGCTGTTATGGATTTTTGTGTTCTCAGTGTTGGGTCCGCACATAGCCAACCAACTCGGCTGGATGGCAGCCGAGGTTGGACGACAGCCTTGGATAGTGTACGGAATGCTGCGAACATCCGACGCACTCTCGAGCGTGGTTCCCGCTAGCGAGATCATAACCTCACTCTTCCTGTTCGGGCTCATTTACTTGTTGCTCTTCATTCTGTTCATCTTCCTCCTCAACGAGAAGATCCAGACCGGACCCAAAGACGTTTCTATGGAGAATGGGAGGATGGCATGACATTCGATCTAAATACGATCTGGTTTCTCCTGGTGGGCGTTTTGTTCAGTGGGTACGCCATCCTGGACGGTTTTGATCTTGGTGTTGGCGCCCTACATCTCTTCACGAAAAAGGACATGGATCGCAGAATCATGCTTAACAGCATCGGTCCAGTGTGGGACGGCAACGAAGTGTGGTTGGTGACCGGTGGTGGGGCCTTGTTTGCGGCGTTCCCAGACGTATACGCTACATCGTTCTCAGGGTTCTACCTTGCCTTCATGTTGCTGCTAGTGGCACTCATTTTCCGGGCTGTTGCCATTGAGTTCCGCAGCAAGCGCGAGTCAATAAAGTGGCGCAACACCTGGGACGTGAGCTTCAGTGTGAGCAGTATCGTTTCTGCACTGTTAATTGGAGTGGCGTTGGGCAATATAGCTCAGGGCATTCCCCTCACGGCCGATCACGAATATACCGGCGGCCTACTGGGATTGCTTCGTCCGCTACCGTTGGTGGTGGGATTGACAACGGTTTTCTTGTTCGCGATGCACGGAGCGATCTTCGTACTCATGAAGACCGAAGGTGAACTCCATGATATGATCAGGGGCTGGGTACCCAAATTGATAGTGCTATTCGTGCTCGGTTATGTTCTCACGACAGCACTAATTCT
>CAZDDA010000692.1:0-1646 GCA_964504085.1 uncultured Thermotogae bacterium
AAACCCCAGATCGGCGATTCGCTTGCAAGCATCTTCAATCGACAGACTACTGAAGGCTATCGAGGAACAGGAAAGTCGCATCCTCCACGGCTCCTCGGCGGCGGAGGCTTCCGTGTCGGCCTCTGCCAGCGGCAAACCGGACAAGCTCAAAGCGGCGGCTCCGCCCGCGATACCGGAGAGGAAACGTCGACGTGGCAAACGATGTTCTTCGAGATTGGTCATGGTACATGCTCTCCTGATTTACCAAGTCATTTCAACTGGCGGTCGCCACTTCCGGCTGGCCAACACCGATACCCTACCAGCCGGGTTCTACCCTGTCAAACTTTCCGTGCCGGCTCGTCTCATGCCGGTTCTGGGGGGCGGAGCAACGGAGATTATGACCAGAGTTCGGAGACTCCAACCAAAGATCTTCACCCTTCCAGGAGAACTGCAAAGTCGGTTTTCGGGTGGCTGGGGCTGAGTTGCGAGGCACGAGCAACGGTCTTCCAGGTCGCCATCTGGGGCTTCACCACTCGCTGCTCGTGGTTCATCCCCAGTCACCCGCACTTGTATCACGGGCCGAAATCAACTTTGCGGTTCTCCCATCACCCCTTCCCCCCTGCTTGACTGGTGCGACGCGGAGCGCTATGATTGATTGTTTACTCCCGCGCACCGAGGTACTCTCGTCATGGCGTCCACATACGACAAAGAAGAGATGGTCGGCGGCTCCTTGCATTTTGAAAACGACGGCTTCGATGACGACAATCATCATCCGGTCGACATGCCGAAGATCGAACGAGCGGTTCGCGAAATCCTGGAGGCGGTCGGCGAGGACCCCGAGCGGGAAGGCCTTCGCAACACGCCTTCTCGCGTGGCGAGAATGTATGCCGAACTGTTCGCCGGGTTGCACCAAGATCCGCGCGTGCATCTGAAGAAGTTCTTCACCGAGAAGTGCGACGAAGTCATCCTTGTCCGCGACATCAGCTTCAACAGCATGTGCGAGCACCACATGCTTCCCTTCATGGGCAAGGCCCACATCGGCTACCTGCCGGACGGGCGCGTCATCGGACTGAGCAAGTTGGCTCGGGTGGTGGAGGTTGTCGCCCGGCGGCCGCAGGTTCAAGAGCGAATGACCGAGCAGATCGCCGACCTGTTGATTGAGGAGTTGCACGTCAAGGGCGTGGCGGTCGTGATCGAGGCCACGCACACTTGCATGACGATCCGCGGCGTTCGCAAGCCGGGTTGCGTGTGTGTTACTTCGGCAATGAAAGGCTGCTTCCGCACGAAGCCCTCGACCCGCGCGGAAGTCATGGCTCTGATGTATGGAGATCGACGTTAGTCGCATTGCTCGCTGCTCGAACGAAGCGAAAGTAGGGTGCGTCGCGACACGGCTCGCGGGATGGAAGAAGAACAGTATTCATCACACTCCGTGTGATGGTCAGTGAAGACATTGCACTGGGGCCGGACGGAGTACCTGAAGTTACGTCCATTGTGACCATCACGCGGAGCGTGACGAGTACACCTTGCCGTCACGCGGAGCATGATGAGTACGGCTTGTCGACTCCAGCTACTCCTCTCCAGTATCCCCCGCTAATACCCGCAGACCAACATCCCCGCAGACCAACATCCCCGCAGACCAACATCCCCGCAGACCAACATCCCCGCAG
>CAZDDA010000693.1:0-1644 GCA_964504085.1 uncultured Thermotogae bacterium
GTGGCGTCGGCGAAAAGGCCGGGAATCAGGAACACCGGCTTCGCCCCCTTGGGTCCTGAGACAATGATATGGGTCCTGCCGTATTCGGTCTGGACCCAATCCTCTTGATACTCAACCGGCCAAAGCTTCATGGCTCTGTCATAGCTTGCGAATGCAATGGCTCTTGCCTCGGGATTCTTGTACAGTTCCGCCGGTTCGCCCTCCTGCTTGTTCGATGTGCAGCCGATCAGCGCCAAGAGTCCCGTCAGAACAACCAGATATGCAACATTGGTTTTCATAGCGTTCTCCTTTGTGATAGTTATCGGGGAATAACCTCGAGAACGGCGTCTGTCAGTCCCCGGACATCACCGTCATTGATGCGATAGACCATCGTGTCTTTGCGCTCCGGTTTGGGCTCCGGCGGAAGCAGATCCGCGATGTGCAGCTCGAGAACCGAAACGGGGTCCCGCTTCAGTCTGCGACTCAACTCGCCTGCAATTTTGGGATTGGGGCCGTCGGCGCCACCGCAAATCGAAACAAACGCGTAGCTGTTGATCCGCGACTCGAGCTCTCTCAGGCAAGCCCGCAGGGGTGAGGCGATCTGTCCCATCCACACCGGTGCGACAAAGACAACCAGATCGTACTGTTCGATCTCCTGCAGAGCAACCTGCACCCGCGGGGTGCGGTTGAAGATCACGTCAAAGACAATTTTCGCCATGGTTCGCCGTCCCGATTCGACGACCCGGAGATGCTCCGCATCCAGGGCCCCCGCCAGGCTCGCGGCCAACGCTTGGTTGTTGCCGGTGAGGGAATACGAAATGACGCACATATTCTTCTCACGCCCGTTCCCGCCCGAAGCCGTTTCGACGCTGCGTGTCCGCAGCCCAGCTGAAATGCTCGTCTTTTCCATACTTCACTCTCCTCGTGTTTCTTGTTGCACAGCCGGAGGCTCCGAGGTGCCGACGGGATTCATCGACAGGAGAGTCAGATTCAGGTTCCGCACTCTGGTCAGAAGCCCGTGCAAGGCTGCCTGATCCACGATCCGCCCCTTCAGGATTGTCTGTCCCTCCTCTTGCCGGATCTCCATGCCTTCAAACCACTCCGCCCAGTCCGGGCTCAAGGTCCCCTGAATCCGGATCTCATACCACTTCGATTGCACTCCCGCACCTCCTATAATTCCGCGTGCTTTCGGACCAATAGTACAAGCGGGCGGGTACGGAAGCGTTCCGCAGGGCGTTACGAGTTCGTTAAATTCGCGCAAATAGGAGAAAAAAGCCTATGCGGCCGGGAAATTCTGTGGACCCCCACGGGCAAGCCCGTGGCACCCCCTTAAAATTCAAGCTTCGCTTGACCTGAATCCTGGCTTTTCTGCCACTGGACATATCTCATGATGCTTTGTTCGTTTAGGCCAATAGTTGATACAAAGTACCCTGGTGACCACACTACCTGTTCTTTCCAGTACACCTTCTCCAACCACGCAAACTTTTTCCTCAGCATGCTTGCACTTCGCCCTTTAATCCGACCAATGACCTCACTGACTGCGTATTTGGGTGGAATGATCATGATTGCATGGATATGGTCTACCTGCATGCTCATCTCCACGATCTCCACCCCTGGCATCTCCCTCAATATCTTCGGAAAAACTTTGCTTAGATACCCCCTCAG
>CAZDDA010000694.1:0-1643 GCA_964504085.1 uncultured Thermotogae bacterium
ACTTCGTGCCCATCTTCGAGGCCTTGCGCCAGATCGACTACTGCGGATGGGTCTCGGTCGAGGTATTCGACTACGCCCCGGGCGTCCAACGGCTGGCACGCGAGAGCATCCAGTACATGCAGAAGTGTCTCGCCCGCGGTCGGTAGGTCAGGCTTCGCCTGACGACTGCTGGCTGCACATTCCGCGTAGCACTTGGCGATTCGTCAGGCACAGCCTGACGTGATAAATCTGATGGTATTCTACGGGAGAATTGGGGTTTGTGAAATGTGCCATTTTTGTTTCACTAGCTCTTGTTTTTTGGCCTCAACTGGCTTTTTGTGAAGGAGTACCATGATGTGGCAGACGAGAGACGGAACGACATACAAGAGCAGGCCCAGAGTGTTGTTGACGTTCTTCAGGCGGAGTCGAGATAACTGGAAGCGTAAGGCTCGAGAGGCCAAAGCGGCCTTGAAGCTGGCGAAGAACCAGAATCGTGCGGTCCAGGAGAGCCGTGCCAGGTGGAAAGCACAAGCCAAGGAGTTGGAGGCGGAATTGCGTCGGCTGCGAGAGGAATCGGAGGAACAAAAAACGGCTCTGCCTGGGAGGGAGGTTATGATTGCCCGCCCGCGCGGGTAGACGCCGATTTTCAGTTGTTCCCCGCGGGCCATTCCTTCCCGGTGGGATTGATTGTGCTCTTCCTGAGACTGGTGCTCTCCGCGGCGACGAGCATGCGAAGCGCGGCGGCCGTGTTGGGGTTGTTCGCTCCCTATCTGTCCTACGTGGGCCGGACACCGGTTGCCAATTCGGGCCGCCTTTGGCTACTGCGGATCGGGCTATTTGAACTCAGCCGTGAGAAGGAGAAAGCGGATGACTGGGTGTGGTTGGCCGTCGCGGTTGGGATCGTCGAGGAGTGCCGAAACCGACCGGGAGCGCCGGCGGCTGATACGAGCGTGGCTGCGTTCCATGTCCGAGAAGTGTCTGAGAACTGGTGGCAAACGAACGGGATTTCTGCAAAACCTGATGAATCGGGCGACCCGGTTGCGCAGCATCCCGACAGACGAGCTGAGGGGGGGACGGCTTCCTGCCTATCAGATCAATGGGTGAGAGGATCTGGGGGCGGACCACCCGCAACCGTCGACAAGGCCCGATAGAGGTCGATGTCGATGTCTTCCGAGGTGAAATGCACGGATCCGTCGGCGAACAGGAAGTTGCCTCCGCCGAGATGATCGCTGCGGAAATTCGGCACCCGATGCGGATTCTGGGGATTACTCAGCGAGCCCCGACATTCATCGGTTCCTGCCGAGTCGTCGAATAGGAAATGGAGCACGGGCCGTTTGTTGAGCCGTTGAAGCGTGCACGCCAGGTGGCCGCCTGAGGAGTAGTCGTACATGACGAAGATCGCCCGTAGATTCCCCGCTCCAATCCAGTATTGTCTGGCCGTGTATGACCCACCCCCAAAAAACGCAGGAGCCTGAGGGACATCAGGTGTCCTGCAGCCAGGATTCTTGCACATGGTCCAGCGGGGCCCACCTGCCGCCTCCCCAATGGCCATCGTCTTGCTGGTACCGTCTTTGATGGATCGTGGAGACGATTTCAAGTTGTAGTCGAACATGCCGCGTTCACTGTCCGGAATCCGCTCCGGACAGTCGCAGAACGCATCGTTG
>CAZDDA010000695.1:0-1640 GCA_964504085.1 uncultured Thermotogae bacterium
ATATGTAGTACATCGCCACTAAGAGGAGGAACTAAAAATGAGTTGGAATCGTACACTTCGTTTGGCGCTCTTGACAACACTGTTTGCTGGCATTGGTTGCTTGTTGGCTGGATGCTTTTTGTTCCCTGGCGGGCCGAAGGCGATGATCGAGGTCTCGGTCACGGAGGGCGTTGTTCCCCTAACCATCGAGTTTGACGGCAGTGGCTCGACGGCGGCGGCGGGGATCAGTACGTACAAGTGGAACTTCGACACGGACGATCCGGATTCTCATGAGGGAAGTGGTTCATACACCTACGAGCACGCAGGCACGTTCACCCTGACGTTGACCGTTCGCGCGGAAGACGGCACAACAGCCAACGAGTCGGTCACGATAACGGTGGAGCCAGCGGTGTGGATCACCGACGAGAATCTCGGGCGGATCTACAAGCTGGACATGCAGGGAAACCAGCTCGATTTGTTCGACCTTCCGGCGACCGAACCGCGCGGGGTTACCATCGCGGAGGCCGAAGGACAGGACTGGCTGTTTGTCGCCTGTTTCAACGGGGGCAATCAGCGCATCTTGCGGATTGACCCGACAAACGGAGACGTAAGCCGCGAGTACGACGCCCCTGGGCAATCGCCGCTGAACCTGACCTATGGCGCTTCCGAGCCGAAGCGGATTTGGCACGTAGATGGACTCAGCAGAAAACTGTACGGACTGAACCGGATGGACTGTCAGATCTACGGCTCGTTCGGTACGACCTACTTCCAGGTCGGCACCAGTCCGTTCCTGTGGACTCCTCAGGGGCTCGATTGGACGCCGGCTCCAAATGCTGCCGGGCATCTGTGGTACCTGGAAGGCCAAACACAACTCCTGTACAAGATCAAGATCATCCCGCGCTACGACATCATGTCCGGGACGCAGCTCGATATCATCGGGGACCCCGTCCAGATCCCCGCGACCGTATTCCCCGTCTCCGCAATTGACTCCTACGATGGGTACTTGTGGGTCATCGACGTCAACGATCACGCGATTGTACAGATCGATCCGAGCACTGGAATACCCGCCGGAACGGTGATCACGGGTTTTCCGGGAGCAAGTCCCGCCGGACTGGAGATCCAGCACTAGCGATCACCACAGAGGGATGGTCCCCTCCACTCCGCCGGATATCCACAGTTGCTGGTCGGCCCCGACAAGCCCGATGCTGAGATCAGCGGGTAGATCGAACAGGACAAAGCCCACGCCCAGCCCGGCGTGGCTGAGACCTCCGTCAAAGGAGATCGCGGCACCCCAGTGAAGGTCGAACGCCCAAACCTTCGTCCAGACCCCCAGAGCGACTTCTCCATTGCCGGCTTCAAGATGAAGATCAACGGCAAGACGACTGCCGGGAACGACCTCCACTGACGCACCAACATGGATGCAAAGTGGAAGATCCGTGCCAAGGATCCCGGCGTCGAGGTGATACAAACCCGCACCGAGAGACCACGTTGCAGCACGCACTAGAACGCCCGCGTTAAAAGAGATTCCCCGCGAATCGGTCTGAGACACAGAAGCCAGACTTCCTCCGATAAAAATGCCTGGAAGGAGGCGAAACGCCAGTGTGCCAAAACCCCGTCTCTCATCCTTTCCTTGGGCCATCGCCAGACCGAGCGACAGCCCT
>CAZDDA010000696.1:0-1635 GCA_964504085.1 uncultured Thermotogae bacterium
CAGGGCCGGTCCAGCAGCTTCTGTATCCAGCAAAACTGAACTTTCCCGGTGCAAACCTCGAGATCGAGTTCGGATCAGTCATTGACGTTGATTTACGCAGGCAGAGCATTTCAGGCCAGAATGTCGCGGTAGGCGATCGCGCTGCGCCGGCATTGAATGGGTGATGACAAGCGTGCCTCGAGGACAATTGCTGGACGGAATTATTCCACCCATCGCTCTCCCGGCCAAGCGCGTTGCCAACAGACTGAACACCAAAAAATCCAATGGTAGACTGCTCGGTTTTGAAATGCCGCCCCTGTCGTCTGTGTCATCTCAAGCGAGGAAGGGGGCAATGATCATTGTCGGCTTGGCAATGCAGGCAGTTGGTTTAGGGCAGACGATGATTGGTTCCTACGTTTTGCTCCGCAGCCTTTTCATCAGCGATGAGGGGATCGACAAGTTGGCCAAGCTCCCCATCCAAACCTCGCGTACCTTCGGGCATGGCGCGTCTGGACCGTTTGTCTTCTCCGACCCAGGCGATCTACACCGCTTCCGAGACCTTTACATACGGAAACGAAGAGAAGAGCGGCACAATGGTCGGATTGCTCTTTGGTCACTGTTCCTGAGGCTTCACTTTCCAACTTATAGGAGTACTGCTGGCGGTGCTTGCTGCATAAAGTGGAAATTCAATGGGAATTCCGCGAGTGCTGAGTCGGACCTTTGCTTTCGACCTTCCCTATTGACACGTTAGGATCGGGGGCATCCGAACCGGGAAGCTATCGATGCCGCCCCTTCGAGACGATGACAGATCTCGGCCGGTGGCGCAATACCGATTCGGCAGGTCATGCGACAGGGTCGATCTGTCTTACTTACTCAATGTTGATTGTGTAAGTGAGCGCGTCAGAATTCCCACCATCATCTGTAACAGTAAGGGTAATGGCATGAGCACCCGACGATGCAAAGGCGTATTGGACACTGACTCCGGTAGCATCGGTCCGTCCGTCTGCGTCGAAATCCCACTCGTAGGAGGCGATCTCCCCATCGAAGTCAAAGGAAGCAGCGGCATCAAACTCGACGATTTCTCCGGCTCTGGGACGTTCCGGCTCGTAGATAAACTCGGCTATTGGCGGTTGAAAGGTGATCACGAGTTCCCGCGGCTTGATGTAGCCGCCGAATTGTATGGTCGGAGGAGCTTCCACTCCCACCTCAATAGCCATCTCTTCCGGTGTGGTAAACGCAAAGCGAGGTGGGAGCGTCGCGTGATCGACGGCGACGGTGTACCGACCGGGGAGTACGTCACGAATGCTGAATTGCCCATCAAGATCGGTGTAGGCTTCGCCAACCACTTCCTCTGAATCCATAAGAACCACTCGAACCTCAGCAAATCCGCCTTCTCCTGTGGTGAGGAACCCACCTTGATCCGCATCATCGAATAGAACACCCGAGATAAGGATTACCGGGGTCAGGGGCAGCTCAACCCATGCAACTTCACCGGCCTCGAGATCAATGCGGATGGACGAAGCCCGCGCAACATCGGACGGCAACTGGCGCAGCTCGAGCGTGTGGGTTCCGGGAGAAAAGGGTGGGAAGCGGAAGATCCCTTGTTCATCGGTGGAAACTCCACTCTGTTTCGTTGCGACAACGATTCCGCCCACT
>CAZDDA010000697.1:0-1635 GCA_964504085.1 uncultured Thermotogae bacterium
TCACGACGGTTCATCTCGGGGGGTTCGTTAACATCCAAACCACGACCACCGAGAGAAATACTCTGAATGCACCGGCGGGCAGAGACTTGGTGGAGGAGATGGCCAAGGCTTGCAAGAAGCATGGTTTGGTACTCTTCTTCTACGTGACGCCTGGCTATGTGCAGACTGCCAGCGAAGAGCAGATCCGGCACAACCACGCGTATCTCTCTGAGTTGTTAACCCAATATGGGCCGGTGGGGGGAATTTGGTTCGATGGAATGAGTGGCTTCCGGAAGGCCCCGGAGAAGTACAGCAAGACAACCGAGACCTATGAGCTCATCAGAAGCCTGCAACCCCACGCACTGATTTCCTTCAAAACCGGCGCGTTTCTTGAGGAGGACTATATCTCTCCAGAAAACTATCTCCTGCCCTTCGCGTGGGAGTTTGACACGGTCGGAAGGCAGGAGAGGTTCGATATGAAACTAGAGCGATGGAATCGCGGCGCGGAAAGAAAGGGCTGGCAGGCAGGATTCAAGAGCAAGCTCCGCGAGATTTGCACCACCATGCTCATGTATCATAGCCGTGACTGGACAGGATACGAGGATGTCAAAGGCGGGTGGATCAATGATGAACAGGCCGAACACCTGGATGCCGAAGGGATCTATTACTGGCTTCGCTATTCAAGACATTGCGGCGCCAATCTGCTGATGAATATCGGTCCGCGAGGCGATGGATCGATTCACCCGGATGACTGGAAAGCCCTCGTTGAGACAGGAGAGTTGATCCGCCAGAGAGGTTGGCCGCCACTAGATAACCGCCCGGAATGATACTCAAGTGGACGGAGTAGACGACATGAAGGAAGGCCGGTTCGCGGTATTCCTGGTGACCTGTTCATTGCCTTCAATGGCCGCGACACAGTCGGTCCCCCCGGCCATCTTGGTGATGACGGCTGACCAGGGTACCGGACCTGCGTTGCCATGGCAATCCGATCCTGAAGGCGCTGGAGTTGGACAGAATGCACTTCAAATCGGTTCGTTTCGCTGACTTCCAACACTGAACTCAAGGGCAAACCAAGGGATAGGAAATGAATCGATTAATAAGGAACTCCGTAAAGATCATTGGATGCACTTACCTCTTGTGCGGGACCGGGGCGGCTACGCTCTATGCTGAAGCAGCCAAGCCGAGCTTCATTATCATCTTTACGGATGATCAGGGGTATCAGGACTTGGGCTGTTTTGGCTCACCGGACATCAAGACCCCGCGCATCGACCAGATGGCAGCAGAGGGGATACGGTTTACTAATTTCTATGCGCAGACGGTTTGTGGCCCATCGCGTGCGGCACTCATGACGGGGTGCTATCCTCTGCGTTTGGCTATTCATAAGAACGTTGTTGAAATACATCCGCACCTGCACTCAAAGGAGATTCTCATTCCCGAGATTCTCGAAGAGCAGGGATACACCAGTGCGATGTTTGGAAAATGGGATCTGGCCGGTCATTCACAGTCCAAATACACGGAAGAACTGCTGCCGCGAGGCCAGGGCTTTGACTACTACTTTGGTACGCCCTCAAGTAATGATGGTGTCGCGAACATTATCCGTAATGACTCACATTCCGCACCTCCGTTTGAAAGTTCGAAGGGCATTCGGAGGGATGT
>CAZDDA010000698.1:0-1629 GCA_964504085.1 uncultured Thermotogae bacterium
TGGGGGATTTCGATGCTACCGTCAACGAAGACGGGACCGTGTTCACCCCAAAGGAACCTGGCTAACCTTCTTCGGAGAGTCCATCGGTTCGTCTTGTGGGTCGAGCCGATGGACTACGAAACCCACCCCTTCGTCTTCGTCCTTCAGCGGAATTCCCGACACTTCCGCGCATTCTTCGAAAGAGAATGTGACAGCGGGAATTTCCAACTTCCCGTCTGGGGCCTTCACCTCTTCTAGCACCGGTCCCAGTGCTCCTTGAAGGTACTTCACCAGTGCCTGTACCAGCACCCTACTCTTACAGTCCTTGATTTTCGGCAGGTAGATGGAGACGCCGCTGATTGCGATGTTGAGCGCACCCTCTGCGGTTGACAACGCGGCAACGGTGTCTGCTGACTTCGGATCGAACGCCTCAGGTTTCAAAGGCGTGCAGGCCGCGAAGTCCAGCTTTGGCGATGGGATAATGTGCTCATCCGCATCGTTGAACTCGGTTACCAGGATTTCTTTGCTCACTTTGGCGGCAGACGACAGCGTGGTCGCGGCGATGCACTCTCCAAACTTCTGCTTCTCGACGGCCTTGTTGGTCCAAGTGTCGAAGGCCAGAACAGACGAGTCCAGAGCCAGGGCAATGGCCGGGACGTAGTCCTTGACCTTTTCCTTGGTGTTGGCTGGGGGTTGGGGGTCACTGTGGTTGTGGGTGCCGTTCGCACCCGAGCACCCCTCACAAGCAATGAGGGTCGTGCCCACAAGGGCAATCAAAAAGATTCGAAGCATGTCGCCTCCTTAGTCTTGGGGTTACGCCCAGGACTTTACCGACGTTTGCTTCTCTTCTTTAGATATTCCTTGAGAGCGGGCCCAATCAGATGGTTGAGAGAGCTCTGGCACTTCTCACATACCCACCCTTGTCGGGGTGAGCGGGGTGCCCGGATGAACTGAGGAGGATGCTCGCAGTCTTCGATTTCTGACTTTCTAGACTTCTGCTTTCGGTTTTTTCCTTGACCGTGACTTACCTTTAGACTTGGCCTTTTTGGCTTTTGCCTTGGGCGCAGCTTGTCTAGTTTTCGGCTCATCCTCTTCCTCCGTCACGGCCTCGACCAGATCCCGCAACTCATCCATCAGCTCCTCATCAATGTGTTTGTAATGAGGTGGAGCAAGAGTGGGAACATCCTCAAGCTCTTTGACAAGCTCTTTGAACTCCTCGTCGGCCATGGGCACGATTTCGAAAAGAGGGGGTTGCTTCTTGACGTAAGGACCGCGCAGCAGGTTGTACTGTACGGCGAGGTTGGGATAACGGCCCAGCGGAACCTTCCGCATGATGCCGTCGTTCAAGTCTGTTACCTGAAGCGTTGACACTTCAGTCTGGTCGTAGACCACCACATCGACGAGCTGCACTCCATCTGCCTCGTACAGGCCCAAGATGGCGCAGACACTTCCATCGTGTTCAAACCCTGGCTTTTGTACCAGGGCGAGTTTGCCGGGTTCGAGCATGTGAAAACTCCTAGGTGTTTTCTTCCACTATTTCGAGTATACCGGCAGCGAAGTCATCACCGTAAGAGGGTCCAGCGGCAGTTACTACGAACCCGTCAATAAGAGCGGCGTGTCCGTCTGTCAAGATAGCTCCGTATCCTTCGA
>CAZDDA010000699.1:0-1611 GCA_964504085.1 uncultured Thermotogae bacterium
CGTCGCACGCAGGCTTGATGACCGTTTCGGCACCCAGATCAGTGAGTGCTGATCGGTCAATGCGCTCGTCCACGTAATATCTGCATACCCATCCGGGGTAGATCTTGGCCGCCATCTTAGCATTCTCAACAGCTCCAATGAGGTACTTCGGGTCAGAGCCCCAAAGAGAGTAGGAGATGACCTTGTGCTCAGTCATCGATCGGTCCACTGACAATAATATGTCTTCCGGGCTTGTTCCGCTGCACGATCTTATTCATCGGGTATTGTTCCTGGTATCCGTGGCGTTTGAGGCTCTCGACTATCTTCCTGGCCTCGCTATCTTCCCGAACCTGGTTCTTGCGCCAGAGGCGTTTGCTGTACATGCGATATTTGCGGTAGGTGTCATCCTCCCCGATACTAGCCCTGGTGCACTGCTCGTGCTGTATGACGGTGTCAGAGAGGTAGTACGAGAGACCCATGGCATCACAGGCTGTCTGCCACACCACGTCGATGCCATTTGCCGGGAACAGTGGGCACATGAACCTGCACCCGCAGAGGGTAACGAATTTGCGGGTCAGAAAGGCGTTGACGCACAGGGCATCATCGAAGCGCTCATCTCCCCCACAGTAGAACAGTCCGACGCCGTCGGCGTCATTGATTGCCCTGAGCAGGCGCTTGTCCCATCCCTTGGTGATGAATACGTGGTCATCCCCGAGCATGGACTCGACCATCATGTCATCCTTGAGGCCATCATAATAGCACTGGTTGAAGTACGTTGCGATGTGGCAGTAGGGAAGGTTCTCCCGGAGCACCTGGTACTTGACCCCGTAGCTTTCGAGGATCTCAGTGCCCACATCTTCGCTTGCCTTGTCCTTGAGGTTGACCAGTAGCTTGACGTAGATGTGGTCCGGGGTGCTGACTGTCCCGCAGAGAGAGTGCAGAAACTTTGGCAGCTTGGTCTCTGCCCGTCCCATTGTAGGAAGATTGATTGAGATTCGGTTGTACATGATCAATTGCTACTATTTGGGCTTCCAGGTGGTCTTTTTCTGCATCGTGCCGTACACGTATGCGTTCTTTTTCTCTCCTGTCAAACCCTTCTTATGAGCCTGCTTCTTCAGTGCCTGCTCCATCTTCTTTGGCATCGATGTCTACCTTTCCGAGGATTTCATCCTCCTTGAGCACCATAAGGGCCTTCCCGTCTCCGAGGTCGAACACGTAGGGCGCACTGCGAGGATAGATGACAACATCACCTTTGGAGATGGTGTCGCTATTGGTTTCCACGACAACTCCCCATGGGATTGCCCGCTTGTCCTGGGCATTCTCTGGGATGATAATCCCGCCTGAAGTCTTCACTTCTGGCTCGATCTCGCGTACTACCAGGTTGTCATTGAGAGGCTGTATTCTCATCGGCCACGCTCCTTTCCCCACATCCGAGGCAGATTTTAGTTCCATTATCTTCGACTACTGCGGCTTGTGCACCGCAGGTGTGTTGCTCTTCGTGAAATATGTTGGCAATGGGGTAGAGGGCTCTGCTGACGATATTGGCGTGCTCATCGTGCCCAACCTTACGCCTCCACTCCAGTTCCTCCAAAAGTTGATCCCTCGTCTTCGACCGCAAACCGTTCAGCCATA
>CAZDDA010000700.1:0-1610 GCA_964504085.1 uncultured Thermotogae bacterium
TGCGCTTCAGCGAGTTGCTGGGAAGCTGATGCTATCAGGTTGCTCACTCAGCTAGACCTAGTTCACCAAGCATGGGATGGTCGGGGACGATAGGTTCCCAGACCGCCTTCAGATCGGCCCCCTCGATTTCCTCGATTCGAAGCTTTGAGACATCAAACTCCTCCCCTCTGGCCATCGTTGTCTTCAGGTGAGTGAGTAGAGCCTGCAATGCTCGTTGGCTCGGTGGCCAGTAGATCGATGCAAAGCGGATACGAGGAAGTCTCTGGCGTCCGATTGAGATTCGCAGCGGGGCTCTACCCTCAAGACCGGACTTCAGAGCTTCCTCCGTTGAGTAGGTACGGACCGGATAGCGCCCCTCCGGCGGATCGAAGGTAGCTTGTGCGTAGAATCTCTTGACTTGACCTGACAGCTGATCGACCAACTGGTGCTGGTCTAGACTTCCCGGGAATTCCACGACCTGGGCTGTGACCTGGTAGTTGACTCTGATCCTCTGAACATTTGCCCTCTGCCCTCGGATGAATTGATGCCAGTTAGGTGGGAGAACGATCTCGGTGCAGCAATCTCCAAGCGCGTTGTCTATACCGCCTTCACGCCACTGTTTCCAGACCAAGTCAGGTACCGAGCCCTTGAGACTCCGATCCTCACCACGGAAGAACAGTGTATCCCCGGCGGAAGCCGAGCCACCCACGTCGTTCGAGATCTCAATCCGAGTGATGGTTAGAAGAGTGAAAACGACTGATTGTATAGCTTGTGACACAGCTTCAGGCAGGCCACTCTCGACGTTCTTGTACTGAAGGGTTTGTATGCCAAGTTCTCGCGCTCGGCTTAGGGCTCCACTTCTGAAGCGACTAGAAGTCACAAACACGCCAAGTCGAATTGGAAGTCCTACGTCCTCAAGTCTGTCAGCGAACTCACCAATCTCCTTGATTTCGATTGGTGAATTGACGTTCCTACACTCTATGGGAATCTGAACCTTGTAGCCACCGATACTGCCGGAGACCAGAACGTCAATCTCCCGCTTTCTAGTCGGATGTCTCACGGATGGAAGAAAGACATTCCTCTCCACGGTAGCTCCCGGGAATCCATGCATCGTCTCGACGATGTCTTCGAGAAGGTCGCCCCTCCCGCGAGTTGTGTCTGGGGAGGCTTCGTGCGAACTACGCTTCCTCCTGCCCATTGGAGATCACCTCTAAGGCGACTCTTTGCCAAGCCGATCGACTCACATTGTATCACGGCGCCGCTCCCCAAGCAAGCCCAGATCCACGAGATTCGCACGTCTCAACGACTGAAGAAGCTTCGTGCGCAAGTACGCCATGCCCTTCACGTTCAGAACTTCGCCTGTAGCGCCGAGAGGCCCTCGGGCTACCGGGCCTTGCAGCGCGCGCCTTCACCTGACGGACGCTCGTTACGGAGCCAGAGAAGTACCAGGCGCAGTGGGCGCAAAGCCCACCACGTGTCAGCAAGGCGAAAGCCCGAAGGAAGTCCGACGGTGTATCCATGTGGTTGCAGAGCGCGAAGAAATCTGCTTATTCCTCAACCCAAACACTGCTATCCTGGGCGATTCTCTCAATGAGAGATCCTCACTGCCACGTCTAGTCGAGGTCCCCCAT
>CAZDDA010000701.1:0-1609 GCA_964504085.1 uncultured Thermotogae bacterium
GGGGAGGTTCTTATGAAGTGAGGAGTATACAGAGCAGCGAATCCAATGACGTAGAAAGTTCGCAAGCGCAGAGTGTACATAAGCTACGAATACCTAAGGAGGAAAAAGATGTCTAAGAGATTCAATCGCCGCGATTTCTTGAGGATGACAACCTTCACCATAGCCAGTATGGCAGTCTCTAGCTGTGGCACTCAAGAGAAGGCCACCGAGCCGGTCGAGGAGGCGCCAGTCGAGGAGGCGCCGGTCGAGGAGGCAACGACCGCTGTAGAGGCAACGACAGCTCCTGCACCCGAGACAAGTACCGTCTCCCCTCACCAAGCACCCGCACTTCAGGAAAAAGTCGAAGCCGGAGAACTGCCCTCCCTGGCTGAGCGCCTCCCCGAGGAGCCGCTGGTCATTGAGCCGCTGGAGGAAATCGGGGTATATGGCGGTGACTATGTGCAAGGGTGTCTTAATCCCCAAGACTACGTGATCGCGCGTGCTGTGTTCTATGAACCGCTGGTCCGATGGGATCCCGATTGGACCAAAATCATCCCGGGGCTAGCAACAGAGTGGGAAACCTCAGACGATGGGATGACCTGGATCTTCCACCTGCGCGAAGGGGTCAAGTGGTCCGACGGACAACCATTCACCGCCGATGACATTCTGTTCTGGTACGAAGAGATCACCAACGAAGACCTGTATCCCAGCTTCCCTTCCAAGTACTCCACGAAGAATGGGCCACTCACCGTCGAAAAGATCGACGACTACACAGTTCAGTTCAATTTCCTCGATCCCAACGGTCTGTTCCCGGCGCTGTTGGCGCAGAAATTCGATGGCATGGTATACAAACCTGCGCACTACTGCAAGCAGTTCTTCCCCGGGTACGTCGACGACGAGGAGCTGAGTGAGAAAGCCAAGGAAGTGGGAGCCGACGCGTGGTACGAAGCATATGAGCAATGGACCGATCCCACGCAGAACGCCGATGTACCCGTCGTCTGGGCCTGGAAGCTGACGCCGACGTCGGCTGACAGCACCCAGGTGATCTTTGACCGCAACCCCTACTACTGGAAGGTGGACACTGAGGGGAATCAGCTGCCCTACTGCGATCGGCTGGTCAACGTCCTGTGCGGCGATCGAGAATCGATCGTCATGATGGCGGTGGCTGGTGAGATCAGCTATCAATATCATCACATCAGCGAGTTGAAGAACAAGCCGATGTATGAGGAGAACAAGGAGCAGGGCGATTTCCACGTCGTGGACTGCACATATCCTGGCATGGGGGACTGCATCTTGAACTTCAACCTCACACATGAGGACTCCGTGAAGAGACAGGTCTTCCAGAATAAGCAATTTCGCATCGGGATATCCCATGCCGTGAATCGTCAAGAGATGGTGGACATCGCCTACATGGGGGTGGGGACCCCTTGGCAGGCGGCCCCCCTTCCTGAGTCGAGCTTCCACGACGAGGAAATGGCTCTCCAGTACACTGAGTATGATCCCGACACAGCGAACGAGATCCTGGACGAGGTTCTGCCGGAGAAGGACAGCGAGGGCTTTCGTTTGGGGCCAGACGGTGAGCCCTTCGGCATCGTGTGTGAGATCATGAGCGACCGCCAGGCACACATCG
>CAZDDA010000702.1:0-1604 GCA_964504085.1 uncultured Thermotogae bacterium
GAAGTCAGAGGGGAAAGACCCACCAGCGAAGTGCTGGGCTACATCCTTGACTTAATCGCCGAATGATTCAACTGAAAACCCCATCCGAGATCGCTATTCTACGTAAAAACGGTGCGATCCTCGCCTCCATTATCCACGAGGTCTGCAAAGAGGTCGCCCCCGGGAAAAGGACGATCGATTTGGATCAGCTGGCCGAACGGCTGATTGAAAAGGCCGGCGCCCGACCGGCGTTCAAAGGTTATCAAGGGTATCCGGCAACACTGTGCACCTCAATCAATAGTGAGGTCGTCCACGGGATTCCCTCGGACAGGCGCCAGTTGCAGGAAGGAGACATCCTCTCAATCGATGCAGGACTTCTCCGAGAGGGTTTGCATGTCGATATGGCAGTGACTGTGCCGGTCGGGGCGGTAGATGAAGCGACACAGCAGCTCCTGCGAATTACCGAGCGCGCCTTGTGGCTTGGGATTGAACAGGTTACAATTGGAAACCGTTTGTCCGACATCTCGCACGCCATCGGTTCCTATGTGGAGCGCGAGGGATTCAGCGTGGTCAAGGAGTATGTGGGGCACGGCATAGGCAGGGATCTACACGAGGACCCGCAGATTCCGAACTTCGGTCCACCGGGCCAGGGGCCGCGATTACGGGCGGGAATGGTTTTTGCTATCGAGCCAATGGTGAAAACGGATTCTGAGCCCACAAAGCTTCTTGATAACGATTGGACCGTGGTGACGGCAACCGGTAGGCTTGCCGCGCATTATGAACACACGGTTGCCCTAACACAAACAGGAGTGGACGTCCTGACACAAGGAGGTGAGTGAGCACGAGTGGCGAAATCGAACAACCTCGGTCAAAAGAAGACGGATGTGATACGGCAGAGAGGAGAGGTCATTGAGAGCCTGCCAAGTTCCATGTTCCGTGTGCGGCTGACCAATGGACACGTGGTTCTCTGTCACATTTCGGGGCGAATCCGAAAGCACTACATCCGGATCTTGACGGGAGATCGCGTAATCGTGGAATTCTCGCCGTATGATTTGACGAAGGGAAGGATTGTGTATCGGGAGAGTTAGCCACCGTGCCACACAACAATGAAAGTGCGTAGTTCTGTGAAGAAGATCTGCCCGAAGTGCAAGATAATCCGCCGAGCAGGACGTCTGATGATCATCTGCCGAAATCCTAAGCATAAGCAGAGACAGGGCTAAAGGGAGAGCGCGTATGGCACGAATAGCCGGGGTCAATCTGCCCAATGAGAAACGAATTGAGATAGGTTTGACCTACATATACGGAATTGGTCGATCACGTGCCGCGGAAATCCTTGAACAGGCAGGGGTTTCGCCGGACGTACGTGTAAGAGATTTAACCGAGAAGGAAGTCGCTACCCTAAGAAAGGAAGTCGAGCAGCATCTTGTTGAAGGAGATCTGCGACGTCGAGTCTACGCCAGCATTCAACGCTTGAAAGACATCAACGCGTACCGTGGAATCCGCCACAAGAGACGGCTCCCCGCTCGGGGCCAGCGAACGCGGTCAAACGCGCGGACGTGGAAGGGACCGCGCCCCGCCAAGGCCGGGAAAAAGAGGTAAAGAATGGCAAAGAAGATTAAGTTGGA
>CAZDDA010000703.1:0-1602 GCA_964504085.1 uncultured Thermotogae bacterium
ATCGCCGGCGAGGAGGCCTACCCGGTCCTCATCAACGCCACCGGCGACGTGCGGCCGGACCTGCCGATTCTGTGGTTCGACCACGCCATCGTCGCCGTGCCTCTCGATGAGAAGCAGAACGGCTGCGAGTGGCTGTTCCTCGATACCACCGCGTGGACAAACAGCTACGGCGACGTACCCGTATCCGACCAGGCCAAGTGGGCCCTCATCGCAGGCCTCGACGACGGCACCCGGCACGAGCTCGTACAATCGCCGCTCTATCCGGCGGAGTGGAATTACTGGCGCGTCTCGCAGGAGCTACATTTGGCCAGTGACGGCGAGCTCACCGCAATGGTTCACTGGGAGACCTTGGGGTTCTACAACATGTACTGGCGATGGCTGTTCAAGTCTCTTTCTGAAGGTCAGAAGCGCTACTTCTTCGAGAGTTACGCCGGCCTGATCATCCCCGGCGCACATGTCGAATGGTACAAGGTCTCCGATCTCAATGACTACCAGCAGCCGGTGCAGATCTCCCTGCTCATGGCCGGTGAGGGAGCGCAGTTCTACGGCGAGGGCAAGCTGATGTCCTTCAAGATCCCGATGACGATCGGTCCCCAACGCGGCCTGGTAAAAGAGGCGTGGCGCTATTATCCGTTTTTGGTGGGCCTGCCAAGCAAGGTCGAGCAGTCGACCGTCGTGAGCCTACCGGCGGGCTGGGAGATCGACTCGATGCCGGAGGGCTTCATCATCGCCAGCTACTGGGGCGGCATCCTCATTGACTACACCACGGATGGGCGAACCCTGCTCGTGAACAACATCACCGAAGCCGTGAGCTATAAAGAGCTCCCGCGTCGCATGTATAACGGCTACGTAGGGGCACAGGACGAGTACGCCAAACACCTGCAGCTCGCGATCCTGCTGAAGAAATCGGGGCAGTAGCCCCTTAAGGCAGACACTGGGTAAGAGCGGGAGGGACCATCGACTCCTTCTTTCCTTGGGTCAAGACAAGGCGCGAAGCAGTTGCGATTTTCCCGTATCCGCAAGTGAGGGTTGAAGCATGCGCAAAACGACATCCCTTTTGGTCTTAACCATTCTCATCGCGGCTTTCTGCGTTGGGCCATGCGCCGAACAGGCACAGGATGAATCGACGCAAACACCAGCAATTGCGATCACCATCGTCTTCGACAACTACCTATCGGAGCCGGGTCTCGTCACTGCGTGGGGATTCGCCTGTGTGATAGAAGGACTGGAGGAGACGGTCCTGTTCGACACAGGCGGAAATGGAGGGATTCTCCTGCACAATATGCAAGCCTTGGGGATCGATTCAAAGGCAATCGACACGGTGGTCCTATCGCACTTCCACGGTGACCACGTCGACGGCTTGCCCGCGTTCCTTGAGAAAAACAACGATGTACGTGTATTCGTTCCGGTCTGTTTTCCGAGTTCATTCGACGAGTCTGTGCGCAAAACCGGAGCGGAACTGATCGAAGTCGGCGAGGCGCGCGCCATCTGCGCAGATGCCGGCTCCACCGGCGAGATCATGGGTTATCCCCGCGAGCAGGGACTGATCGTTGAGACTCCGGAGGGACCCGTGCTCATCACCGGCTGTGCCCATCCCGGCAT
>CAZDDA010000704.1:0-1600 GCA_964504085.1 uncultured Thermotogae bacterium
CCGTAGATATCGGTATGGTAGACGATTCCCAGTCCGTGAGGTCCCAGACGACCGAGCGGATGACTCGAAGGCAAGGCTTCCGGGTGTACACTAAGGCTGTAATCTCCCTCAGCGTCCCTTTCCGCCCTCCCAACAAGCCTGATCGACCGACCGGACTCCCGCCCCGTACTGATCATCTCAGGTGGAAGATCTCTTATCCCCTTTCTCTCAACGTCGTCAAGTGATACTGGAAGACCTAGAACGGCGTTGGCGAGAATGGCAAGCTTTGCCGCTGCATCCCATCCGTCCACGTCCCAAGCCGGATCGGCCTCCAGATGACCTATCTGCTTGGCATTAGCCAGAGCATCACCCCAGCTCGTCCCACGGCCCAATAGATCGAGTATGTACCCAGTGACGGCATTGGGCACAGTCTCGATACGCTCTACTATCGCACCGCGGAGGTCGCGCATGCCCAGATAGAGAGCGGGTAAACCACCCGCAACCGTGCCGTCGAAACGAAGCTTGACCCCGTGAGCCAAGGCAGCCTCGACAAGCTCATCGTAAGCCAGGACGATCGGCCCCTTGTTCGGAGTGACCACGTGCATACCCCTCTCAAGGGCCGCCCGGATACACGACAGCCCGGGCTCCCCGCGGCCAGCCAGATTCACTGGCGAAGCCTCGCAGAGAATGTCCGCCTTCAAAGAGGAAACGAACTCAAGCGGTTTGACGCCGGTGCGACCAGTATCGCGACAGTCCGCGACGGATCTTCCCTTCTCCTTCAGATCTATGATCGCTTTCAGGTCGAGTCCATCAGCCTTCCACGCCACCCCACGCGAATCGGCAACGCCGACAACGCGCAGACGAAGTCCGTACAGCTTCTCCAAGCAAGAATCCCTTTCCGAGACAAGCTGAAGGAATCTCCGGCCCAGGTTTCCCACTCCAATTAAGACTATGTCTACCGTTCGCGCTTCCATCTTCCCTCCTGCTGTTGATGATTCCTTTTTACAGCCGGTGGCACAGGTGTTCAATCAACTCAATCACTCGCTACACCAAGGCTTCCCTTGGCGGGCGCTGCTGCATCGGACTATCATGTCGCATGCGGATCGGTTACGTGCAGATGAACCCCCTCTTCGGCGAAGTCGAGAGCAATCTCCGTCGCGCGACCAAGATGATGGCACAGACAGCCGATCTTTGGGTCCTTCCCGAGCTTTTCGCCTCCGGCTACCAGTTCATCTCTTCGGAGGAACTGGCCGCTCTCGCCGAGCCCGTTCCCGACGGCCCCACAACGAGGCGTCTCTTGAGAATCGCGAGCGAGCGACACTGCGCCATAGTGGCTGGCCTTCCAGAGAAGGCGCCAGACGGAGGAATGTACAATTCCTCAGTCTTGGTAACTTCTTCGAGGGAGTCGTTCACGTACCGGAAGATCCACCTGTTTGGCGACGAGAAGAGATGGTTCACGCCAGGAGATGTACCGTACTTTGTCACAGATACAAAGTGGGCAAAGGTCGGGATGATGATCTGCTTTGACCATCTATTTCCCGAGGCCGCCCGCAGCCTCGCTCTGCATGGTGCTGAGATCATCGCACATCCCTCCAACATAGTCATGCCGGCATACGGGCAG
>CAZDDA010000705.1:0-1598 GCA_964504085.1 uncultured Thermotogae bacterium
CGTGCAGAGGAGTAATGTAATCCGGAAAAGCCTCTACTCCATCAATTACGACTTTCCAATTCCTGCGCTGATATCGCCCCGGATCGCTCTCACTGGCAACAATATCCGTATACTCTCTGAAGAGCACACCCCACTTGCCGAAACCTACGCCAATGTCAAGAATCGACGCCGGTTTGGCATGGGCCAATAACGAAAGAACCGGTGCAATGGATGTGGGGCGGCTTGAGGGCATCGTCAGCTTGGTTACGCAGCTTGATTCTTGGGGATTTCAGACCACTTTCCATGATCCAACATGACCTATATCGAGAAGACGAGGTTTTTTTATCACATTGAAGATCAGGCAAAGACTATCAAATCCCCTCAAGCACTTGCTCTCTTCGCCAGAGCAGCAAGCGACGGGGCGGATAACCGTCAATCCAATCGTCAATAAAGTCGATCGGCTCTGGAAACGAAAACGGAGGCCTTTCCAGATTTAGCAATCGAAACCCTCCGGTCACAATGTCCTTGTTCTCGCGGCAGAGATGGTGCGAGGATGTCAAGAGATACGGGATTTGGCTCCGTTCGAAATTCCTGATTGCAAGACGAATCTCTCGGTAGCTCAGGTGAAACCAACAGTCCCTGCACATCCACATCTCCGCTTGCGGAAGAACGTCCTTACAAATATCAAGGATACTAAAACGCGTACACTTGTCGCCCCAGCGACGGCCATTCTCGCTTACCAGTGACTCAACGATATCCGCCCCACTATACACGAAACCCTCTGGTCGTTCGATATGTTGAAACCAATTGAAATCTCCGCAAGGAGCATCAAGAAACGAAGAAATCCGGTATTTCTCCCACAATCTCGGAAGCTTTCTCCTCAGATTCTCGGTATACGCTAAGGTGGAACCCGGTCCCGAAACGCTCTCGCTGTCAAACCATTTTCCGTTCTGGTAGTAGTCGGTGAACACATCCTTTCTCGATCTCGATGTCAATGATCGGACGAGCAGCACACTCCATCTGAAGAGTGGCAACCCGTTGAGAAAGTCTCTTAGGCCTCCGTTCATTTTCTGCTTGGTGGAGCTTTTCAGCTGGCCCCGCTCACCGGCAGTCGGCTTCTAGGCGCTGAGTTATTGGAAGGTGTTCCCGACGGGGCGGGATCGCATTCAGCGCGTGCCGCCCCCGGCGCATCGGCCAGACCTCCTGAGAGCAATCGCGGCGACGTCTACGAACCCCCGGACATCTTGGCGAATCCCGCCCGAACATGCAAACTGCAACAACAAAATCGCTCCGGCACCGGCTGAGCACCCAAGAAGCACGGCGCTCTGCCCATGGGAAACCAGGTAGTGCCGCACGAGCGCCAAGCCCATCGCCAGCGTTAGGGAGGCGATCACGGGATTGCGAGTCGCCACGGCCACATCGGCAAGGGATACGGGGGAATACCTCAGCGCAAACCAGAACTGCGGGACAATCTGAAGGACAACAAGTACCGTGTAGGAAGCCGCAACACCTACCGGTCCCCAATTCAGACCGATCATGAAGGCCCCCAGCGTAATTGGGGTCATAATGCAAGTCCACAAGAAGCCCCGACGCGTCTGATCCAGTGACACATAGATCCA
>CAZDDA010000706.1:0-1597 GCA_964504085.1 uncultured Thermotogae bacterium
GGGCTGGCTGCTTGTCGCGATGCTTGGAGCCGTTCCATTCCTACTGGCTGCGGGGGGGCCTGATTCGGGGTCTGCGGGAGTCTTCTCCAGCTACGGCAATGCCGTGTTCGAGGCAATGTCTGGATTCACGACGACGGGGCTATCCGTCGTTGCCCATCCGGAGAACCTTCCACACACGCTACAGTGGTGGCGCTCCTTCACCCAATGGATCGGAGGCATCGGCGTCATCGTCATGGTCCTCGGGTTCATCCCGACCCCGATTCGGCCTGGCCGTGGCCTCTTCTTCGCCGAGCGCGACTCGAAGATCCATCCTTCCATCGCGGCGACGATTCGAACGATGTGGTGGATCTACCTTCTCTACACGTTCATCGGGATCGTTCTGCTGTGGGGGATTGGAATGGGCATGTGGGACGCCATCAATCACTCGATGACCGCTCTCTCCACAGGGGGGTTCTCGACGATGTCCGAGAGCATGGGACACTACCCCGGGTGGAGTGTCCGGCTTGTCACTGTCTTGCTCATGCTTCTAGGTGCGATGAGCTTCGCCACACACTATGACCTCCTGCAAGGGAAGAGACTCGGTTTCCGAGCCAACTTCTACCAAGCCCGCTGGCTGTTTCTCTTCTGCGGCGGTGCGGCACTGGTCCTTCTCCTACAGAGCGTGCTCTCGGGAGTGTCTCCGTCTCGCGCAGCGGCGGCCTATCAGGCAGTCTCCGCCGCAACTACGACTGGCTTTCAGACGGAACCACTTACTTCGTGGTCTGAGGCTTCGAAGCTGATCCTCATCGTCGCCATGTTCATCGGTGGGGCAACGGGGTCAACCGCCGGCGGAATCAAGGTCATGCGAGCTGTTGTGCTTCTTCGCGGCATGGGCTGGTGGCTGAGCAAGACGATCAGCTCACCGAGGAAGGTGCTCGGTTTTCGGATTGGAAGCGAGAAACTATCGCCCGAGGAAGCCGACTCGCGTGTTCAGGGAGCCGCTGTCATCTTCTTCGCTTGGCTCGTTTGCACTCTCGGAGGGACCCTCATCCTCATGCACTTCATCCCGGATACGTACACCCTTGCAGACTCGCTGTTCGAGGTCGTTTCAGCGCAAAGCACCGTCGGGCTGTCCGTGGGTATCACCCATGCGGAGATGTCACTTGTCGCGAAGATCGTCCTGATCCTCAACATGTGGATGGGAAGGCTTGAAGTACTTCCTGTGTTGGTGACGTTCAGAGCAATCTTCCGGGGGCTCGACTGATCGCACCGATCCCTGCATCAGGCACGGGATTCACGCGGCGAATCACTCAACGGGGCGCGCTCTGCTGGCGTGGGGATCCGCTCAGCAAAACGAGCAAAACTAGGTCCATTTGGAGCTTAGGGGATTCGGACCGAGCCTCCAGTTCGAAACCAGTCCACTTGTATGTTGCAGCTATAGCGTGGCGGCCGGAAACCACGCTGTGTGCTGTAGGCATGTTGACTCGGACTAATTGTCAGAATCAAGGATTGGCGGACCTCCTCGTACCTACGTCTGGGTGTGTGCTTCCCTCTCCCACCCGAAACAGGCGTTCGACAGTGCCTTCGAACACGGATTCCCGAACGATGGATGGGATGG
>CAZDDA010000707.1:0-1596 GCA_964504085.1 uncultured Thermotogae bacterium
TAGAGCACCCCCTTGGTAAGGGGGAGGTCGTCGGTTCGATTCCGATCGCGGGCTCATGTTAGCGGTGAAGATGTTCTCTGGAACGGTTTTGCGACCACCGCATCAAGCTTCTAAGGAGGTTTCGAGGATGGCTAAAGAGCAGTTTGTGAGGAGCAAGCCTCACATCAACATCGGGACGATCGGTCATATCGATCACGGGAAGACGACTTTGACCTCAGCGATCACGAAAGTGCTCGCTAAGCAGAACCTGGCCAAAGAACTCGACTTCTACGACATCGATAACGCTCCAGAAGAGAAGGAGCGCGGAATCACGATCAACGTCCGACACGTGGAGTACGAGACCGAGACGCGACACTACGCCCACATCGATTGTCCTGGACATGCCGACTACATCAAGAACATGATTACTGGTGCCGCTCAGATGGATGGGACAATCCTGGTGGTTGCAGCCTCTGACGGCCCGATGCCGCAGACCCGCGAGCACGTTCTATTGGCTCGCCAGGTCAATGTTCCGGCAATCGTTGTCTATTTGAACAAGGTTGATATGGTGGACGATCCGGACCTGATTGACCTTGTGGAGATCGAAATCCGTGAACTGCTTACTGAGTATGAATTCCCCGGTGATGAGGTCCCAATCATCCGTGGATCGGCTCTAAAGGCGATGGAGAGCGGAGATCCCAACGCAGAAGAATGTAAGTCCATTCTGGAACTGATGGAGGCCGTTGATAGCTACATTCCTTTGCCGGAGCGCGATGAGGACAAACCGTTCCAGATGCCTATCGAGGACATCTTCTCCATCAAAGGACGCGGCACGGTGGCCACTGGTCGTGTCGAGCGGGGAAAGATCACTCCGGGAATGGAAGTGGAGATCGTCGGGATTCATGATGAGGTCATGAAAACCGTAGCGACTAGTCTGGAGATGTTCAACAAGACGCTCGACTACGCAATTGCCGGTGATAACGTCGGAATTCTCCTCCGAGGCATTGAAAAGGACGATATCGAGCGCGGCCAGGTCATCGCCGCGCCGAAGACGATCACACCGCACACCAAGTTCGAAGGGGAAGTCTACATCCTTACCAAGGACGAGGGTGGACGTCACACCCCGTTCTTCGATGGGTACAGACCGCAGTTCTTCTTCCGCACGACGGACATCACTGGAACGGTACGTCTCCCTGAAGGAGTGGAGATGGTCATGCCAGGGGATCACCTGAAGGTCGTCGGTGAGCTGATCCACAATATTGCCATGGACGTGGGACGCCGCTTTGCCATCCGCGAAGGAGGCAGGACCGTCGGTGCAGGCGTTGTAGCGAAGATCATCGAGTAGGCGCGGTCGCGCGATGGCAAAGAAAGGTGAAGCGGTCATCCATGTCACTCTTGCTTGCAGTGAGTGTGCTCACCGCAACTACCACACCAAGCGAAACAAGAACAACAACCGAGAGAAACTGAGTTTCAATAGGTACTGCAAGTGGTGCCGGCGGCATACCCTGCACAAGGAGACCTAGACGAATAAGGGAAGAATAGGCCCGTAGCTCAACCGGCAGAGCGTCCGACTCCAAATCGGAAGGCTGGGGGTTCAAGTCCTCCCGGGCCTGCCAA
>CAZDDA010000708.1:0-1591 GCA_964504085.1 uncultured Thermotogae bacterium
CAAGTCAGTCGCTGTAGGTACCCGCGCAGCATTGAGGTTGCGGACCAGGAGGTTGCAGATCCGAATCCTGCCGCGGGTACTAGCCGTTGAAGAGGTGACGCAAACGCCCTCCGCTTCCCCAGGTGGAGGGCGTTTGGTTGATTGCGTTCCACCCCGAGCCTGGACTAGCCTCGGCGTGCTGATTACTGGCTGGGAGCTAAGCTGCCGGATTCCCGCTAGGGAGTGGAGTCAGGGAAGCTCGCCCCGGGCATCCGAGCTTGTCAGTCACGGACGTCCTCCGGCCCTCCTATCCGTCTGAGCCAGTCCACCCTGTCGAAATCAGCGTCAAAGCTGGCGATCGCGGGAATTCCGCGCTCCCGGCAGGCGAGGGCGATCAACGCATCGTTGAAGTTCAGTTCACCGCATGATCCCCGCATCATATCGAGTGCCTGGGCGTAGAAGACCGGCACGTCGGGCAGGATCCAGGTCAGACTCTCCCGAGGAACGTGATCGGTCAGCCTATCCAGCAGCGTCGACACCTCGGCCGCGCGACCTTTCTCCCGCAGGCGTCGCGCCGCCGCGCTGATTGCTTCCGCTGCCACACAGTCGAAGTAGACCGGTGTGATGCCGGCACCCAACAACCCTTCCAGAATCGCTTCAGCCTCATCGTGCCACATGTCGCGAGGGTTGAGCAGGCCGACCAATACAGAGGCATCCAGGGCAACTTTCATCCCTACACTACACCTCGTCAAAGAGCGCCTCGGTATCGCCCAAAGCGTCTCCATCGTAGCCATCCGGGATCAGGTTCAACCAGTTCTTCAGGCTGGAAGGCGGGTTGGCGACCGTGGGGTATTGCGCTCCGGCACGGGGATACTCCAGCTCCTTGTCACCCTCCGCTCGCGGAGAGGCCTTGGTCTGCTCCGAGCGCGCCTTCAAGCGTTCGTAGTGCTCATAATCCACCAGTACAGCCACCGGATGCCCGTATCGGGTAACGTAGACCTCCTTCTCTTCATCGCGGAGGTCGTCCAGCACCTCGCTCGTCCTTCGCCGCAGGTCGCTGACTGGCATGATTCTTGTGGCCATTTTGCATGCTCCTTAGTACAATATATGATACAACTCCTGGCACTCATTATACTCGGTTTGGTACTCTGGTCAACGCTTAGCGGTCTCACGACCGTCGCAGCAAGCAGTCGTGCAGCACTAAGGCTGCGGACCAGAAGTCTGCAGATTCGAATTCTGCTGGGGGTGCCAGCAGCACAAGAAGCCGTCGATGACGCCGCGTAGATGCCCTCTCCGCTTCGGTAGGCGGAGGACGCCGCTCTTGCGCCCGTCCACAACATTTGACATTACACCCAGCCTGACGAGAAGCAGCCTGGCGGTGACAGGACCTGCCGACCTGCAAATCACAGGACCCGACGAAGCGAGTATCATTGGGTAGGAGCAGTGGAGGATGCGAAGCCGGTCGCTGTGACACGACTGACTGGAGCGAATGGTGAGCATTGAACTGAGAGATCAAGCGTCTGGCTGCTGATAAGGCGCAGCCGGCTGAGAAGGTACTGGAGACAGCCGTTCAGACACACCTGGACCAACTCGAAAGAGAGGCTATCCACGC
>CAZDDA010000709.1:0-1590 GCA_964504085.1 uncultured Thermotogae bacterium
CTAGTGCATAACACTTCTCTAAACGAAATTGCGCGGAACGGTCTTGAGCCAGCTTTTCTTGAAATACGGTTCTCCGTTGACCTCGATGTTCAAGTCGAGATGTATGAAGAATTGCTTCCTATTGCTCGATACTACTCCCTTTCCCAGGGCACTGACGTTGAGGCCACTGTCATACTGTAGCTCAAAAAGGCTCTCAACACTTAGGGAGGCGAGCGCTGGATCCTTTGTGGAAACACGTGCCTGTTGTATTGCTCCTGACCGGGTGCATGTTAGCTGCCTATCAGTGAGGGTAGACACACGTCGAGGGCTTACTACTTCAACGATCGTTTCTTCGTTGATAGTATCTCGTATGATCTTGATCGATGGCTTGCCAACAGGTTCTGCTTTCACATTGGGAGTGGGCTTGTGTACAGGTTCCATGAAGACAGGCTCTTGTGAGAGCTCTCTGGGAGAGACGAGCGGCAAGACAATCTTTGAGTTGTGTGCTTTATCCCGATAGACTCGGTTCACGGCTGGCTCGGGCAAAGGCCAAAGGATCGGCCAGTGCGAACTGCTGACACTCACTCTGATGCGGTGGCCTTGCTTGAATACCCAAGACACTGCAGCCATTTCGATGTCCAACTCATAGACCCTTCCCGGTTCCAGAGCTTCAGGGTCTTCGTGAGAATTCCGATGGGAAGCGTTCAAGACACCGTAGGTGATCAGATTCGATTGACCTTCTGGGTTCACCTCTGTCAGTTTCACAACAAAGGTCGTGTTCTCGGCCGAGGACGCGGCAAAGAGCTTAACCTGGGGGAAGCCAAGAATCTCCAAGTCCTCTCCGAGCAGCTCACTGGTGTAGGTGAGAGAGAAGGCTTCATCCAGGCTCTGCTCCTGTCCCAGTGAGCATGCCTGGGAAAACCAAATGTTGCCCATCACACCGGTGTCTGGTCTGTACTGGTATTGGTCACAGGTTTCGTGCTCAGCAGTGGGCGATTCCTCGGCCAAGATGCCGTGGGAATGGAGGTAATAGGTTGTTTCCATTCCGTCTTCCAAAGGCCACCCCTTTTCGTATTTCCAGTAGCCCTCTGCGAAATCGGCGAACATATGCGGTTCTCTGTTCCTTTGAACGTAAACCGCCAGGGGCGGCTCATCCATGATGCCATTGTCGATGCCCTTCAGCCAATAATCCCACCATCGAAGCAGTTCGTGAAAGTAGTCAATATTTGGGCCCGGATAGGCAATGTCTGGAGGACTATGAACCCACGGGCCCACTATCGCTTTCTTGGGCACTGTGAGATGTTCCAACATCCTAAAGACAGAGTTTCTAAAGTGATCGCCCCAGCCTCCGATCATCAGGACGGGACACTTGATGGCGTCGTAATCAGGCCTCAGCGATTGCACCCGCCAGAAATCATCGAGCGTCTGGTGGTCGAACCATGCCAGAACCCAGGGCACGTATTCCTCCAGGCGCTTACGCCACATCTCTTCCCAGCGCCCTGCTTCTGCCTCAAAGTATGATGGGTCCGGAGGGAGACCATTCATGGCGAGCATCATCATGCCATAGTAGCCCAGGCCCATCTTGCTCAGACAGCCGCCTTCAAAATGGTC
>CAZDDA010000710.1:0-1587 GCA_964504085.1 uncultured Thermotogae bacterium
CCACCGGGTACCGGAAGCTCGAGTCGAAGCCTTTCTTTACCTGTCCGTAGGTCCCAATGAACGAGCGTGTTGGGTGTGACCGCGCAAAGCGTGGTGTTGTCCTTTACGTACCTCATGTGACTAATTGAGTCATGCCCTGCCTCAAGTATGTACTGCAAGTGGCCTGTGCGCAAACTCCATACTAGAATTCTCTCATCTTTCCTATCGAGACCACTCAGTGTCTCCCGATTCGGTGAAAACAGCAAATCACGACCGACAGAGTCGGGGCCTTCAAGCTTCGTCTCCAATTGACCCGTTCTCGCATCCCACACCAAGACCGTTACTACCGACTTATCCTCCTGCGAGCAGGCCAGCAGTTTTCCATCCTGCGAAAACGTTGGCGGGAAACATTGGGCGCCTATGGAAGTCTGCCATTGGACGCTCATAGTCGCTATATCCCAAACTGCCAGTAGCACACGTTCGTCGTCCTCTCCGGGGGTAACCAATGCCAATAGGGCACCGCTCGGCGAAACCACATTGAAGTAGGCGGAATGACGCGGCATATTGTCCCAGGTGCAAGCTCTCTCCAACTCGCACGTCTTCAGATCCCAGATGAACAGTTTGTCAGCGTGTGGCTCCCAGCTTGCCAATTTGCGTCCTCCAGGAAGGAAGAAGACGTGGGTGTACCTTGCCCCCTCAGCATCAATAGTGCCACGAAATCCCTGATCGCAACCTGTAAACTGGATTACAGCCAATGAGGAAATACAAACCGCGACAATAGTTGGTCTAGAAAGCATTGGGCAACATGCGATACTGAGGGTGCTTTTCTCTAGCGTCAACCGAGCCTCATCCCTTTCGGCATCGTACCGACTCTCTGACGCTGCGTCTATCTCGGCGGATAACCGTTTGGTGCGTCGTGTCTCCAGCTTATCTACCGACGTTCCCCATTTCGGTCAGCGCTTCAATGAGGAAGCCCCCGGTTCCGCAGCAAGCGTCAAGCACGCGCTCGATTTGCTTGCGTGATGCCTCCGGCTGGGCAACTCGCGTCATCAACTTTACAACGCTTCGCGGAGTGAAGTATTGCCCCAAGTCTTGCCCTCGCATCGTCGCGGCAAGGAAAGCCTCGAACATGCGCCCGTTCAAGTCTTCGTCAATGCCGAACAAATACCAGTCTTGCAACTGCTCAACAACACGCAGTGCCACGTAATCTGCCCACGCCTCGCAGTACCCCCGAAACCCTCGCGCGCGGTTAGGGCAGTAACTATAAGCAGGTTTTATGCTATGGCGTGCCACTATGCGAAGACGGAAACATAGAGAGCCCAATGATATGATGGTAACATGCACCCCTAACGGCGTATTCCAAGGGCCACGTCCGCAGCGCGCGGCCGTTCTCGCCGGGAGGTGCGACAAATAGAGTGTCAGCGGAAATCGGGCCGAAATCGCCCGTGTTCCCCGGCATTCCGGGCCCGTCAATATGCGTCAGGTAGGGTATACTTTAATGGCACACAACAGGAGTGACAACTATGGCAACAGGTATCTACATTCGGGTGTCCTCGGTTGACCAAAACGAAGCCGGCCAGAAACGAGAAATCGAGCGGTGGCTCCGCG
>CAZDDA010000711.1:0-1576 GCA_964504085.1 uncultured Thermotogae bacterium
GCCTCCGTGAGCGGTAGGGATGCCCTCAGCGGTCAGCGTGGAAGCGATCTCGCGATGGATTCCCTTCGGCCAAGGCTGTTCGGGTAGCTTGCTCGCCACCCTTTCAAGGATGTCTTCAGACAGCTTCTCCGCTCTTGGTGGTTTGAGGACAGATACTCTGCACGCATCGTAAGTTCTCGAAACGCGGAGTGATGTATCGCACTCCTCGCATGCTGTCTCCGTAGTTGAGCTGGGGAAGTTGTCAAGCAGCACTGAGTTCACGGCGTTGCAGTTAGGGCATGTAAACTCAACTGGTGACGTAGTCCTTGGTTCCAGCTCGAACCCCTCTTGCTGAGAGAAGCGAGAGATCAGCTTCGCATTGCATTTCTCGCAGGCCACTGCCTTGATGCTCTTGGGGTTAGCCTTCTGGCGGTATGCGACTGGGCTGCCACAGACGGGGCAGGCACTGACTACGTCGATCCTGGCGTGCCTTGGCCTCCGAGGTGTCCGGATGGGGACAGATGAAAGGGCCAACGCACTCCGCAGCTCCCTCCGTATGGCGGTGACCTCCCTCTCTAGTTCCTCTGATCTCACTTGGCTGTTGGCCACGTCGTCCCGCAGCGGGGCGAACAGGAACTGAAGTCGCTCCGCGAGTTCCTCTAGTTGCTCGGCCTGCTCCTCCCGTGCCTCTCTTTGCTCGTCGAGCTCATCCCCGATGACACCTTCCCAGTCACTGAGAGCTGTGTCATTCATTGACTTGAGTGTCGTGACGATGTGTATCGCGCTGGCAAGTCTCTCTTCCCTTCCTTGCAGGACCGCCTGGGGAGACTCGTACTCATCATCCTCTAGCTCCTCTTTCAGATAGACCGCCAATCGGGAGAGCTCGTTCGATAGGTTGTTGACCTTCTCTGCTGCCTTGAGAGCATAGGTTCTGAGGTTCGCCTGGTGCAATTCCTGAACCTTGTCCACTTCCCTGTCCTTCTCACGGCGTGCGTACGTGTGTGTAACGAGCCAAGTGGAAAGCACCGAAAGGAGAGCAAGGAGCACACTCAGCAGCGAGGTTTCTTCTGGAGTAGGTTGGGTCGCGGTCATCAGATAGAGAACTGCCCCGACACTGCCAGCCAGCAACACCGCCAGAACATAGTCGATGAATCGCAACCAGATCCCCTCCTGCCTCTCAGATGCCAGTATGGCTTCTCCCAATGGATGCGTCAATCTGATACATGGTGTTGCCTCAAAGGGGCAGAAGCCACCCCTGCCATTCTCGATACTCAACAGCGAGGCTCGGGAGCAGGCGGATTCCGGGAACGCAGTACTGAATCGCGGTGCTCAGTTGAGTGGGTTAGGTATTGTGTCCCCGGAATTCGCCCGATTGATGAGGTACGCCAGGCGAAATGCGTGAAGCTCGATTCCTACGGATTGGGGGGCGTATCTCCCTAACCCGCGAGCACATCTGGGAGGGACGGACGAGGAGTTCGGAATCGTTGCCCCCAACTTCGAACTTCTAGATGGGTAGGCTACCGGCGGCGCGAGCTCGCGTCACGATGTCGCCGTAGATGCAGTTCACAAGACTCAATGCGCGTTTGATGTTGGCCCG
>CAZDDA010000712.1:0-1570 GCA_964504085.1 uncultured Thermotogae bacterium
GGTTGTCGAATGCTGCAAGGTGTTCCCTGACGACCTCAAAATCCTTCGGGTCAGGGTTTCCGGAAAGCACCTCCTGGCGGACCGGCCCGATGAGCACAGCGCGCAGTTCATCAATGAGCTCGGGAAGTTCCACAACGAGAGCTTGTTCAGTTGGCTGGCGGCGCCTGCGCCGTAAGGCCAGTGACCAAACCGTGGTATCCACGAGCACCTTCTCCGGGCTGAGAGCGACGAGAGTCAGCAACTGAGCCGCGCATGCAAGATCGCAGACAATGTCGAGGGGCACACGGGCTGACCAGAGCGCCACGCCCTCGAGGGCAATGGTTACACCGATCACTGCTGCTGTGCATGCTGTTGTTCGGGCTGCCCTCCATCCGCATCTGAGGCCATGGCGCGAGCAGGAAGGAAGGCCAGAATCATACCCTTGCGTGCGCGCACCTTTCGACCTGAACGTTCCACTAGTCCCATCTCAGCAACTGCGTTTATGTCACGTGATAATGTTCTTGTTGTCTTGCTTGAGTACGCACGCGCCAGGCGGGTGGAGAGATTTGGGATATCACCGCGATTCACCCAGCCACCGTCGCCAGTAACCTTGGAGAGTTCCAGCACGAGCCGTCGTTGACGCAAATGCGCTGGCGACCCTTTTCGGAAGCGCTCGAACACGTAGTTCCGCCACGTTGTGTCCCACTGCATCCGCCGGATAACCGCGAGCTGCTCTCTGAGTTGATCTACCAAGCCCTGAATGGCGTAGGCGATGAAATCATCCATCTTCCCATTAGAATTGCTGGCTCTGTCGAGTTGGCGATAGTACTCAGTGCGGGTCAAGTTGTAAAAATTGCTCAATAGATGGGCCGCAGGCGTTGGGAAGCCTGCTTTAAGGAGAAGACGGAATTCTATGAGCCGAGCGGTCCTACCGTTGCCGTCTCCAAAAGGGTGAATCCAAACGAAGTAGAGGTGAGCGGCAATTGCGGCTAGTATTGAGTACGGCTGCTCCAAATGGCGGGGCAGTTCCAGTCCGTTGAGCCAGTCGCAGAACTTCTCGAGCAGGAGTTCGCAGTCCTCCGCAGGGGCACCTCTGTAGCGCCCGACCGTGACCGAATGTCGTCGTAGCTGGCCGGGTTCGACGTGCTCGTGGAGCGGAAGGTTTTCGAGAACAAGGCTATTGTAGCCTTTGATTTCATCGACAGTGATAGGGTTGGAATCTGCACGAATTACAGCATTTCCAATGCCGTTGCAGGCGGCCACAATATTGTCAATTTCTTGCCCTAGATACTGCCTTGATTGCGGAAGTTGCAGGCGGCCCTCCAAATGTTCTCGCACCTCGTCTTCTGTCAATGTGTTGCCCTCTATTGCGGTTGTGGCCAAAGCTCCCCTTGCAAGATACACCGCGTGAAGCTTTTGGGCCGCATCTGGATCAAGCGGAACGCCAGCAATGTGTTCCGTCTTAGACACGGCTTCGCCTAGGAGAAGCCATGTGGTGTACGCTAACTGTCGCACGTCCAAGCTGAAATCAAGCCACGGATGTGTCTCTTTGTATGTCCCCATTACTGTCCTCTGTAAACTTGCGTTCTAA
>CAZDDA010000713.1:0-1569 GCA_964504085.1 uncultured Thermotogae bacterium
CGACCGCCGTCACGCTGACGATGCCGGCCGTCGCGCCCGCCTCCCAGAGGGCGCGAACGAGCTCGCGCCTATCGGTTGGAAGTAGTTTCGAGAGGGACACGTTTCGTGCCTGAAGGTGCTCATGAACGAATGTGGTTATCCTGTCCTGCAAGTCGTGACGGAATAGCGCGTCAACCTGAGTGGAGTCTTCAGTCGGGCCCAGAATCAGTTGAACTGTTTCTTGTACCTTCTCCGCGACACTCATGTCGAAGTTGATGCACATGAGGCCCACAGCTTTTCTCTGCTTCTTCAACAAAACAGTGACGTATTTTTGGCGTCGGTTGTCGTGACTGCGTTTCTCGAACGGTCCCAGAACATCGGGCCCCTTCGCAAGAGCTTCGGCGTTATCAATCAAGGAGTCGTCGCCAACCCGTCTTCCCGAAAAGCTGTTGAAGATCGCTTCAACCCGGTTCTCCTCGATGTTGTGTATGACCACCTCCACGAGGGGATAAAAGAGTTTTGCAATCGCCTCGGCAATCGGTACGTAGTTGGTGAGTGGCGCCATCGTGGAAATCTCCGGTTGGATAATTTTAACTAAATTAGACGAAATTGTCACTTTTTGAGATGATTCTAACCGATTTCAGCAATTCGCCTGCGGCGGTGCACTCGAACGTATCGTGATTCAGGGGGGCAAGATGCTCTTGTGGGCCCGCGATTGGTGCTGCAGATGTCACACGCAGAGCGGGCTTACGGCATCTTCATTTTTGTGGGGAATTGGGCAATCAGCACCAGCGTCAAGATTGGCACAAATGCCGCGCACAATAGAACAGTCTCGAGACCGTACACGTCTCCAAGTCTTCCAATGAGTGGGGAAAAGACACCGCCAAGTCCATAGGCGAACCCCATCATCAGACTGGAGACCATGGATCGCGATTGAGGCGCCAGTTGCTGCGCCATCGCCACCCCCAGGGGCAAGGATGCCAGAACGGCGAATCCAGCGAGAAAGGCCCCCAAGTAGACAGAGGCTCCAGGCAGGTACAGGTATAGCAACAGGGCCGGCGACATGCTTGCATGGGTGACGAAGAATATCGTTCTAAACTCCGTCCTGTCGGCCATATAACCCGCCAGCAGACCGCTCATGGCTCCGGCCAAGACAAACAAGGAGACAATCAACCCCACGGAAACCAGAGTATGCCCTTTGCCGGCCAGGAAGATGGGCATGAAGGTAATAAACGTCTGACCGGTGATTGATCTGAGCACCATCACGAGCCAGATCAAGAATATGGGCTTATAAACCTTCCCCAATGTCTCCCGGATCGACCCGAAGAAGCCGAGGTGCGACAGGTTCTCGCTGACGGGTGCAGGCAGGTACCTCAGGCAAAACAGAAATGCCAATGCCCCCAAGACCGACGTAAACGGCATCGCTTCGAGCCCGAACCGAGCCACGTACCAGGTGATGATAACCGGCCCCAATGCAAAGGCGAATGTGCCTCCGGTGTTGAAAATCGACAGGCAAAAACCGGCATGGTTGCCGGCATAAAGAGGCACCATGCCTGTCGTGGAAGGGTGGTACATTGACGAGCCAATCGA
>CAZDDA010000714.1:0-1567 GCA_964504085.1 uncultured Thermotogae bacterium
GCTGGGTGGCGGAAGAGAGCTCCTCTAGTACGATCGCTCCGGCGCCCTCACCCAAGACGGCTCCGGTGCGATCTCGATCGAAGGGCCTAGATAAACCGCTAGGGGGGAGCTCGCCACTGGCAAGCTCTTCCTGTTGCGTGGCGTGGATCATCTTCATTGAATGTAGCCGGGTGCCTGTCGCTCCCGCGATCATTGTGTCGGCGCTTCCCCGCAGGATGGTCTGGTACGCTTCCCCCACAGCGGAGCAGGCTGCTGCCTCCCGGATTGTCAGTGAGTTATTCGGCCCGCGCAGGTCATTATAGATTGCCAAGTGGCTGGCTGGCATATTAGGCAAATATTTCAGAAGCCAGAGGGGGGACATTTTGGGCATTCCCTGGGGAGCCCAGCGAGAAAAGTCGAAAAGGCCGTCTTCAGAGAGACTGTTGAGGACTCCTTCGGTGAACTCCCCGGGGTCACTCAGCATGTAGTCGGAACCGAAGGTGATACCAGTGCGTGTTGGATCGGCCTGCCCGATGGACAACTCGGCATCATGGAGTGCCAATTGGGCAGCGGCGACCCCCATCTGGCACTCACGGCACATCACCTTAAGTCCTTTGCGGATCGCCTTCTTCTGGCCTTTCTCGAGGGGACCGAAACTATCGATCTTCCCCTGGAAGTCATCGACCGGTCCAGCCGCCGTAACGGGAAGCCCGTCAGCCAGCGGAGGGGTAAGTGCCTTGACGCCGCTCTTTCCCTGTGAAAGCGACTCCCACAGGGTCTCTTTGGTGCTTCCGATGGGGCTGATGACCCCGATCCCAGTGATTACGACTCTTCGCTGTGTCGAACTCATGCACTCACCGCTTGCCTGATGTGTTCTGTTGGGTCTCTTGATGGTCGTTTCCCATCCTGCCTTGTTGCTAAACTCGCCATTCTAGAGCAAAGCAGCCAGTGAGGAAACGAAGGGTGGCGAGAAACTTGTTGCGAGAAGTCAGTATCGTCTTCGGTATGTTCTTGCTTCGCGTAACGGGGCGCCGCGAAGTGCTGGTTGTCTCGACCTCCCCTTGGCCTCGACAAACAAGAGGAGGTCTCCACGGCGCGGTGCCGAGCTGATCGGTAGCCCTAGGAATCCTGACTTGGTGCCTGTTGGCACTGGTGAGGCGACCATCCCCATTCCGACTAGGAGCACTTGGCCCGATGGCCAGCGAAAACGCTCACGGAAGCGGAAGTGTGTGACCTGCGGTACCTGAATCTCCTGCGTCTGGTGCGGAGCGACCGGTGTTGGGACGTCGATTCTAACGGGCACCAGCCGCTCGACCTGGTCGATGTTGCATTGGATGACGGCATCGACAAATTGGCGATCGGCCGAAAGGAGCGGACGGAATTCCAGGGAGAATCCCTCCTCGATCTCGCCCGGCTCAACATCGAATCCCGGCCACACGTCATCCGTGCGAGCTGTGACGCTCTGCGTAAATGGCAGGCCTCGTCGATCAGCAATCACATGCGATTGGCCATTGTTGACCATCAATTGAGGGGAGGCGTGTTCACGATATCCACTGCGACGACGCAAGTCGGTTGTCAACAATGCGGC
>CAZDDA010000715.1:0-1547 GCA_964504085.1 uncultured Thermotogae bacterium
TTCGAGAGATTCCGGTCAACGGGAAAGGCCACGTCGACCTCGACAAACTGCGAGACATGCTAAGCGAGGATGTTCTTTTGGTAAGCGTGGCATTGGTCAACAATGAGATCGGGACCATCCAAGATCTTGCTTCAATATCAGAACTTTGCCGTGATACGGGCGCGATCCTCCACTCCGACTTCGCGCAGGCACCAAGCGCAGTCAACCTCCAAGAATACGCAGATATGGCTGACATGGTTAGTCTGTCGGGGCATAAATTTGGTGGGCCAATGGGTGTTGGGGCGCTCTATGTGAGCCGAGAGCTGAAGGACCGGATTGAACCTCTGTTTCACGGAGGTGGGCAAGAGGGTGGGCTTCGGTCCGGCACACTGCCCCTTCCCTTGTGTGTTGGTCTTGGCTCAGCAGCGGAGTTCCATTCCTCTGAAGCCGGATCTGCATTGAGAGCGCGGATCGCAGGTCTACGAGATCTCTTCGTGGACAAACTGCAATCGAACCGCGACCATATTGGATTGAATGGAGATAAGCTTTGCTCCCGTCATCCTGGCAATGCGAATCTAAGGTTCGAAGGACGCGATGCGGGAGAAATGCTCCAACGACTACAACCCATCGTATCAGCTTCTACAGGTTCGGCCTGCTCTTCGGGAATTTCGGAACCAAGTTACGTCCTCCGTGCAATCGGGCTCACATCGGATGAAGCGCAAGCCTCCATACGCTTTAGTTTTGGGCACACCAATACATCGGATGAAGTTCTGGAAGCCGCAGAAGCCATCATAGCAGTACTCTAGATCGATCGCCCCTCGGTCAGGTAGGATGTTTCAAAAGAGCCTTTAGAAAGATCCAACCCGAGGGGTGAAGCTTGCAAGACAATAAATCTCTCAAAAATGCGGTTGGAAAAAAGGTAGGCCAGGCGATCTACGTGCATCGTAGCGCGGTCGATCACCTTCAGACGAGCGCCAAGGATAAGCTGAGCCTTGCACTGCAAAGGGTTCCGGAAGATTTCCAATGGTCAGTATTGAAGATCTCGGGGCAAAACGACCAGACCTTCTCGTTTTTGGACTATCAAGATTTCAGCGCCGTGGCTTTTCCAGAGCTGCGGACAAGCCTACTCGTCAACCTCTCGGAAGAAGGCGCAAAACTGAGAAAATATTCTGACGCAAACCCACCCATTCTCCACAGAAAGGAGCTACTCCTAGCCCCAGATCATCCGCTAAGAGATGACTTTGCAAAGTTGACGCAGTCCTTAGAGAGCAAGGGGCTCTTTAAGAACATGGCAAACAAGGGAACGCGGCGGATTTGGATGAAGACATTGGCTGAAGCCGGATTGACCGTCGAAGGTCCACACATCGTGCAGAGCGATTTGATCTCAGAAGAGTCCGCCAAGAAACCAGCCGATGACATGCATGGCCCAGAGAAAAACACTGTTGAGCGCCACAAAACGGCGATTACGCGAGCTGCGCTCTCAGCGCCAATGTACCTGCTGTTTACAAGTGGTCTGATCCGTCGCGATAGAACCGTTTTGGACTATGGATGCGGTCAAGGTGATGACA
>CAZDDA010000716.1:0-1541 GCA_964504085.1 uncultured Thermotogae bacterium
AGCAGCTGAAGTTGATCTGAGAAGCCCCGCCCGGAAGGGCGGGGTTCTTCACTTTGCGTGTCGTAGAGGACTTCATTAGAGTCAATCTTGGTCCCAATCTCATAGCCTTCCGGCGAGAAAGGGGGATCGAATGAGCCCTGGAATCCGAGTTGTTCTGGCTGTGGGGCGCTCCCTCCGCGGCAAGTCACATGTGGAAGCTGTCAGAACCCTACTGGAGGCAATGGAGTTCGAAGTGGTCACATTGGACTTCGAGGAGACGGGCGGCGACCCACCTGAGTCCTTCTTCTCCGAGTGCGAATCCGCTCCTGTTGTGGTAATCGCACTGCGCGAGATTGTGCCACGATGGGTCCTGAGAAGCGAAGCGGAGTTGTTCCCGACCTCGATTGTGATCATCATTGTTGACAAAGGAAGCCAGTCTATCGCTGAACTGCAGAAACGCTATCGGGACGTTGCGATCTACGACTCAAGCAATCACGAGCAGCTACTCCAGTCGCTTCTGCAGTACCTCCAGGAAGCGAAGGTGGAGCTTGCAGCCGATCCACTTGCGTACGTTCCTCTAGCGAAACGCTCAACTGAGACGCGAGAGCCCTACGATGTCCTATCTGTGCACAAGGACGTGACAGTGTCGCCTTCAGGTCATGGGTACATCGAGACGACTCATTGCATCCAAGTGCTAGACGATGGTTTTGAAGGTACTAGCCACTATTTTGGACTTAACGAGTACACTCCACCCGAGATTCATCTACCCTCTCTTCTTGAGTTAATGGAGAAATCCGTATCCAAGCGTTTTACGGACGAGAGCTTCTCATACCGACTGCTCGCGCCGCTGGATAGAGGGATCTACATGTCCGCGATCGAGGTTGAGCACGAATCGGGATCCAGGACCAAGGTCTTCAAGTTCTCGTTCTCTCCCACTGTCGAGAAGGGAACCATCATCCGGTTCGCTTGGTCGTGGTCCCATCCAAGCATCTTCAACCAACGCGGAGAGGATGAATCCTGCCTGACATGTTCACGCCACTACGGAGAAGTAGGCCTTGGATTGACGTTCCTGCGCAACACAGGCGAGACGGCGTGGCCTTTCTCGGACAACGGCAGTCCTATCCTACGGACAACTAATCCCGTCGGCATTGATCTCGGCTCAGTGACTCCCAAATGCACAGTTCTCCTGCATGGGATCCGGTTCGGATGGGAGATTTTCGAAGCGGAGCAGAACAGCAGGCTTGCCATACACTGGCGCTTACGCTAGACACAAGCCAGCCCTCAGGGCCGGCTTACAGATCGTAACCGCGTTTGGGCCGAGGTGTGACGATGCGGCGTTCGGCTTGCTAAACGCCGCCGTTATCCCCATACATGTAGCGGATTATTGCCTTCAGTTCAGACCTCCTCCCCCTTTACCATGTCCATCATACTTCCGCAAGCCCGATTGTCAAGATGCATGCCACCTACACAGGCGAGTCCCACGCCGTGTCAAGGTGATGAACGACCCGTTCAGTTCGGAAACGATCCACATGCCATAGTCGGCAACGCACGAGAAGACGCCT
>CAZDDA010000717.1:0-1534 GCA_964504085.1 uncultured Thermotogae bacterium
GAGATATTATGCGGTCCTGGAAGCGAGCCCGGACCCTATTGTTGTCTACGATATGGAGGGCCAGGGCGTCTATATCAACCCGGCATTCACCAGGGTCTTCGGTTGGCATTCAGAGGAGCTGTTAGGCAAGAAAATAGACTATGTCCCGGACGAGAACTGGCCGGAGACACGAATGATGATTGACAAGGTGCTGGCTGGCGGGGGGTTCCTGGGCATTGAAAGCCGCCGATATACTAAAGAAGGAAAACTTCTTGACGTCGATATAAGCGCCGCCACCTATTTGAATCGTGAGGGGGCTCCCCAAGGAAGTATTCACATTTTGCGAGACATTACCGACCGCAAGCGGGCCGAGGAGGCGCTACAAAAAGCCCATGATGAACTGGAGCAGCGTGTTGAAGAGCGCACGGCCAAGCTGGCCAAGATAACCGAGCAGTTGAAGGTGGAACTCACCGAGCGGAAGCGGGCCGAGAAGGCACTGCGTCTTGCCCACAGGGAGCTTGCCGTAGAGGCCGACGAGCTCCAAGCAGCGAACGAAGAGCTATCTCAGTACGCTTACGTCGTATCTCATGACCTCAAAGCGCCCTTGCGAGCGGTGCGCAACTACAGCGACTTTTTGCGCGAAGACCTCGAAGCGACTCTCGATGGAGACCAGAAAGCGTATCTTGATGGTCTCAACCGCGCGGTCCACCAGGGTGAAGCATTGATTGAGGATCTGTTGGCATTCGCACGTGTAGGCCGATGGATCGGGCCTATGGAGAGGCTGGACATGGGTGCCTTTCTGAAGGAATTGATCACATGTCTTGATTTGGACGCGGATGTCGAGGTGGTGATAGGGAAAGACTGGCCCACTATTGAGGCTGAGCCGACGCTTGTGAAGCAGATCTTTCAGAATCTCATCAACAACGCCATTAAGTTCAAGGATTCCGCGCACAAGCGCGTCGAAATCGGTTGGCGACCGGCGGAGGATGGGCAGTGTGAGCTATTCGTGCGGGATAACGGCATTGGGATTGAGCCTCGCCACCATGAGCGGATATTCCGCGTGTTCCAGCGGCTGCACACCAGCGAGGAGTATCAGGGTACAGGTGTGGGCCTTGCCATTGTCAAGAAAGCGTCAAGTAAATTGCGCGGCTCAGTCTGGCTAGAATCTCAGGCTGGCGAGGGAAGCACGTTTTTTGTTGCCCTTCCCAAAACACAAAAGGAAAAAGGAAGATGAAGAAAGGCTCTTTTGCAGTACTTTTGGCTGAGGACAATGAGCATGATATTGTTGCCACCAAACGGGCCTGGAAGAGACACCACATCGCCAACCCCCTATACATCGTCAAGGACGGGGAAGAGTGTCTAGACTTTCTCCACCAGAGAGGGAAGTACAGCGAACCGGAAACAACCCCCCGACCCGGCATTCTTCTCCTCGACATCAACATGCCCAAGATGGACGGTCTTGCCGTTCTGAAGCACATTAGAGAGGACCGGGAGTTACGTCATTTGCCTGTTGTGATCCTCACCTCATCAAAGGACGAAGAGGATCGACTCAAAA
>CAZDDA010000718.1:0-1528 GCA_964504085.1 uncultured Thermotogae bacterium
AGCATTGTTTCTCCCTATTCGTCGAGACCATATTCGTCTGGGCTCCCGCCGTAACCATCTTGCTCCATGGTACGGAGTGCGAGAGGATCCTCGATCCCCTCATCCTCAAGCTGCCGACGCTCGAGCCCTTTCTGCCTGATGATCTCAGTTGCATCCTGACCGTCCTTCGCACACTCGACGTGGAGGGACGTGGTGTTGTTCTTGAGCTTGATGTCCTGCGCTTTGGCCTCGCGCAGTGGATCGATAGCGATCTGCCCTGTCCAGAACCACATCTTCTTCTTGTGTAGCTCCGTTGGCGAACTGCCGTCAGTCTGTACGATACCTGCGGCGATCGCTTCGCGTAAGAACTTCTGGAACGCCCTGTATAGGATTGTGTCTTCCTGGTACTTGCGCTCGATGTCAATACTCTGGAAGTACGATAGGTAGTCAAGGCGCCCAGAAGCGTAGTTCGAGTCAGAGGAGTCCGCTGCTGCGACATTGTAGGGCACGTTCTGAGCCCGAGCGATCTCCTTGATGATTTCCTTCTTGAAGTTGGGGTATGTGTCGGTGGGCTGCTCAGGCTTCATCTGGACAGCAGTCCAACCGGCAGGCATTACGGTTGCGACGTTCCGCTCCATGTCGACAACCTCGAAAGGTTCGACGTCGAACTCCGTCCCGTCGATGTCGAGCCCCGACAGCTGGGTCTGGATTGAGTAAGCGTTGTTCGCAGCGATCTCTGCAGCCTCTACCACGGCGAGTGTGTACCGACGCAGGAGTGCATACAGAGGCAACGATGGAGAGATCTCTGGGACTCCTCGTGGCTGCCCAGGCCGGTCTGCCTTGAACATGTGGACTACGTCATCTGCCGGGGTCGGAGTGACGGTGTTCTGCACATCAGCAGTCTCGTCTCCTGGATGGTTCTTGAGGATGCGATACGATACCGGATTGCCGTCGTCATCGTAAATGATCCCGTCCGCGTTACGGCTCGGATCGTTCAGGCTCAGCGTGCTGAATCCACCGTCCTGGTCGGTGACTTGGTCCGACTCGACGAGCTTGATGTCGAGCTTGACAGGACCATCGAGCTTTTCGTTGGTGAAGAAGACGATGAATACTTCGCCTGACTCCGCTCGTGACTTCCTCGCGACGATGAGTTTCTCGCGGAGTTGAACCTCTCTGGCCCAGTCATTCCACAGGCGTTCGATCTCCCGGTTGAGATCCTCGTCATCTGTGACCATCTGCAGGCGTGGACCTGTGGAGATTGCGTTCTCTGCGAGAGTGAGGATGAGACCACGCGCATAGCAATTGTTGGCGGCCTCGTATCGAGCACGCTCTCTGAGTTTCTTGCGCACCTCAACGTCGACTGCAGCCTTGGCTGACAGGTTGTCCGTCTGCGCCCAGTGGTTCTGGTTGTTCGTGGTGGTCTGCGCAGCGTCCCAGCGAGCGGCGATGCGTCGGTTGCCCTGCTGCTTAGGAGGCTTCGGCTTCTCTGTCTCTTGCGTCCCGAACAAGCGTGCGAATACGCCCATTAGAGTGACCCTCCGGGGCGGAT
>CAZDDA010000719.1:0-1528 GCA_964504085.1 uncultured Thermotogae bacterium
ACGAAGCCAGCGTAATGAATTCGCATTTCTCCGATAGTCTCGTCAATGGCGCGACAATAGACGCATACCCCCTTAGGTAAAGCAATCAACTCCTTCGACTTCATAATATAGAAGTCATTACTGGAGATCACCAACCGTTTTGGGGGATCAGAGACCACAAGCCTCCAATAATTGCAGGGATCAGGTTTGCGATGTTTCTCCTCGTTGTCGCATTCCCAGAGGGGTAGGGGTTCTGAGCCAGGTTTCTGCTCCTTTGCCACGAAGGCTACGACATCGCGCCCCAGTATCTTCTCACCGCCAAGGTCGAGCGATAGAGAATTCCCCATCGGATCGGCGGGCTTGTCGAGAACAGCAGTGAATAGCTCTTTGCTATTCATTTCCGCATCATCTGGTTTCCCCAGGAAGAAACGCAATTGAGTCAATGCCGTTCCCGGCTTGACACGCACGTTGAACGTGATGGGTGTGACTTCCACGAACATCTCGGATGACGGTCCAGCTGTAAATCCATCGTAGTCTTTCATTCCATCTACTATCAGCCGTGCCAGGACGTCCATGCGACCCACTGAGCTCTTGGCTGTCGCTTGGCCGTAGATAGGGGCCTTGTCTTCAAATGCAAGAGACTCTCGCAGAGGGAACAGGTAAGTGCTGCGAGCACTCAGGACAAATGTGCCATCTTGTTCTGGTTCAAGATCTTCCAACAAACCAGATTGCCGGATGTCCTTGAGGAAGTTCGGACCAAATGGTTTGACGGATCCACGAGGTAGTACGTAACCGCGTTCCGATAGCGTCAGGTCTATGGCTGAGTGATCAATGGCCGAACTCGGATTCTGGACCCCTTGAACGTAGCCTCCCTCGCACAGTCGATGTGTCTGCGTTCCCGAAAGTGCACCCGGAATCCAGTTGTCCCAAGGATCTGCTGCCACAGCCAGGTCCTCCTCAAGAAATCACTTGCCGCATCGGCAGAAGCCCAATCCTCGCACGACCTAGGCAACATGTGTGCAATTGAAATCGCCGTATCCGCTCACTAGCCTGCTTTCGGATACGGTGGTCCGCCTCGGCCTCATGGTCTAACCACAACCAATTCTCACTAGAAACGTTGCCGACAGTCTGCGAATCCCCGACATCTTGGATTTTATCACGCGGGGGAATTCTGAGAAAGGCCTTTCTCGAATCCCATCTGCACTTGCGGAATCTGGATCCACGGCGCAATTACATCTAGATTCTTCAGTTTGCGCTCTCGTGTCCACACCTCTATAACCATCCGTTGGGTCAGACGATAACTCGCCCCGCTCCTCTTACGTCTCTTCGGCTACGGATCCACGCCGAGACTGCTACTCTCGACCTCGTGCCATCCGGAGGGTCAGCCTTCTAAAGGCTTGAGCCCACTGCTGAGATCCTGTGTCCTCCGACCACGGCCGCCGTCTGGTCGATCTCAAGCCACGAAGGCGGCTTCAGAGGTCATGGAACCACCGAGAACGGAATCCTTGGGTGTGGGTGATATCCCTCAAGGACGATATCCCCGGGCTCT
>CAZDDA010000720.1:0-1526 GCA_964504085.1 uncultured Thermotogae bacterium
CGACCCTGGCCGACATCAAAGCCCAGGGCTGGAGCCTCAACCCCGGCCGCTACGTGGGCGTCGCCGAGCGGGACGAGGAGGATTTCGACTTTGCCGAGCGCCTCCAGGCGTTGCACGATGAGCTGGAAGTGCTCAATGCCGAGGCGCACGAATTGGAAGAGTTGATTTCCGAGAATGTTAACCATCTCTTGGCGCTTGGGGAGGACAGAGAACCGTGACACCCTCTAGTTGGTGCAAGCGCAAGATTGGGGATCTGCTTCGAATCAAACATGGATATGCTTTCAAAAGCAAGTATTTTGCCGATGATGGCCTCTATGTTGTGCTAACTCCTGGCAACTTTTACGAAAAAGGCGGCTTCAAGAAGAAGGAAAACAAGGAGAAATACTACACGGGTCCGGTGCCGGATGACTTTGTACTCTCAGCAGATGATCTTATAGTCGCGATGACTGAACAAGCGGAAGGATTATTAGGCAGCTCAGCCCTAGTTCCCGAAAGTGGCCGCTATTTGCACAACCAGCGACTTGGTTTGGTGATCGATCTTGAGAAAGATCAAGTCGACAAGAAGTTCCTTTACTACCTCTTCAATACATGGCGTGTTAGAAGCCAAATACGAGCGAGCGCAAGCGGTGTAAAGGTACGCCATACCTCACCATCGCGAATCTATGAGGTCGAAGTTGAAATACCTCCCTTCCCCACCCAGCGCAAAATCGCCGCCGTTCTCTCCGCCTACGACGACCTCATCGAGAACAACACGCGCCGCATCGCCCTCCTCGAACAAATGGCCCAGGCCCTCTACCGCGAGTGGTTCGTCCACTTTTGCTTCCCCGGCCACGAGGATGTCCCTCTCGTCGACTCGCCCCTCGGCCCCATCCCCAAAGACTGGAAAATTCGCAGAATAGGACAGTTTGGCAAAGTACTGACTGGCAAAACACCCAGCAAAAAGGTTCTGGAATACTACGGTGATTATATGCCGTTTATCAAGATACCGGACATGAGAGATAACATTTTTGTGACTCAGACCTCTGACAATCTTTCCAAAGCAGGAGCGGACTCGCAAAAGAAAAAGACTCTTCCAGTGAATAGTCTGTGTGTGAGCTGCATTGGCTCTGTTGGCTTGGTTGCTATCACAACTGCTCCTTCTCAGACGAATCAGCAGATTAACTCGATCATTCCACAGAACGAATCTGACCGGGAGTTCTTGTACTTCGCATTAAGTGGATTGAGTGAAACAATCCACCGATACGGAGCTACCGGTGCCACAATGGCTAATCTAAGCAGAGGTAAATTTATCGGTCTGGAGATCACCTACCCCGATAGAGAAATTCTATTTGCCTTTCATGAGCTGATCTACCCAATGTTTGAAAACATCCGAGTACTACAGTTGAAAAACGACCTCCTCCGTCGCACCCGCGACCTCCTCCTTCCGCGCCTCATCTCCGGCCAACTCGACATCTCCCACCTGCCCATTGATACCGGAGGATTAGGCCATGATTGAAGTCCATCCCAACCTGTTTGTCGGCGATGAA
>CAZDDA010000721.1:0-1518 GCA_964504085.1 uncultured Thermotogae bacterium
CCCAAGCATCTCGTTTCGTCGAATCGCTCCTGCTGGGCCTTCCAGTACCAGGGATCTTCCTCTTCAAGGAGCCTGACACCCAGAAGCTCGTCGTCGTAGACGGTCAACAGCGATTGCGCACACTGCAGTACTTCTACGAGGGGGTCTTCCTCGGCAAGGAGTTTGCGCTCAAGGGGGTTTGCAACGAACTCCAGGGCAAGACGGCTCGCACGCTGTCCGACGAAGACCGGCGCAGGCTGGACGACGCAATTGTGCACGCAACGATCTTCCAGCAGGACAACCCCCAAGGAGATCGGAACAGCGTCTACCTGATCTTCGAGAGGCTCAATACGGGCGGGACTCCGCTCTCACCCCAGGAGATAAGATCTTGCGTCTATAGGGGATCTCTCAATGAGCTCTTAAAGGAACTGGCATCCGACGAGCATTGGCGCGAGATATACGGCCCCCCAAGCCGAAGGGCAAAAGACCAGGAGCTGATCCTACGTTTCTTGGCTCTCTATTCGCGAGAAGACCGGTACAGAAAGCCAATGAAGCAGTTCCTGAACGACTTCATGGACGACAACCGCAAGGCCGACACAACTGCGATAGCCGAATGGCGCAAGCTCTTCCGCACGACTGCAAGGGTGGCGGCCGAGAACCTCGGCCGCGCCGCCTTCAGGCCGGAAAGGAATCTGAATGCCGCGGTCATGGACGCACTGCTGATTGGTCTGGCGAGTCGGCTCGCGGCGGGACCTCTCAGTAATCCCGAGCGGCTGGACAGTGCAGCAAAGAGAGTGCTGTCGGATTCCGCTTTCACGAGGGCTGTCTCAAGGGCGACCACGGATGAGGAGTCGATTCGGCAGAGACTCGGGATTGCTCGTACTGAGATGTTAAAGGTGAAATGACTCCTCACAGCGACCGCCAGCGGATTGAGACTGAGCTGAGCCTACTCCTATCTTCTCCTCCCGGCATGAGTGATGAGGTGAGGAGTAGCCTGGCCCGCTATGTGTGTGTGCTTGCGAGCAGCTTGCTCGAAGCATCGATCCGGGAGATGCTCAATGAGTACTGCCGGCCGCGTGCGTCAGATGAGGTTCTGAGGTACGTCAACAGCACACTACGCTTCTTCAGAGACCCGAACACCGAGAAGATCTTGGTGATGCTGGCGCGGCTGGATCCCGGAGTCAGAGAGGCGGTCGAGGAGAGGCTGACTGATAGGCAGAAGGATGGCGTAGACAGCATATCCGCTCAGCGAAACAGCATCTCTCATGGTCGCAGCTCCGGAATCAGCATGGCGCAAGTGATGAAGTACTGCTCCGAAGCCAGAAGCTTCCTGTCTCTCGTGCACAGGGAGCTCCTCTGGACCTAATCGTATAGGTTGCGAACCGCCTCTCCGTTGCGCATTCCAAATCCCTGCAGCGCCTCCCGAACCCTGCGACACAGGCTGGAATCGGGGGACACATACCTCATTCCTCTCGCGAACTACCGGCGAAAGGGTCAGGTCTTTATTTTTGGCCTCATCTGTGCTAGACTCACGGCATG
>CAZDDA010000722.1:0-1516 GCA_964504085.1 uncultured Thermotogae bacterium
TGGACTCGCTACATTTGATAGTCCGCGCCTGCTGCGGGGTCTCGGGAAACCAGCCCTGGAACAGGTAGCAGACGGTGATGTAGGGGCGCGGGGACCGCGCCCTCCGTTCTTAGGTCGGCCACACCGTCAATTGACGCGGGGGACAGCGACCATCCAGCAGGATGAGGGGATCCGCCTGCCTGGCGACGACCACAATCTTGCGCAGGTCGCTCAGGCGGCGCAGCCGCTCGCGCCGCTCGGCAGTATTCGGTTCGACCGAGACGTGGGCCAAGTGGCCGCGCACCCAGGCCAGCTTGGGATCGCCGTCCAGGGGCAGATTGTGGGATTGGAATGAACCGAGGCGTCAGTAGCAACACGAACGGGGGAGACCGCTCTCAACGAGCTGCCCACCCATTTCTACCGCAATTTGGGCGCAAGCCTTTCCGGTCAGCGAATCTCATCTGCCCCCGATTTTCGCAAAACGTGACTCACCCTCTTCAACTAATAGGCACTGTTGTACGTCTCTAGCTCCCACTGTGCAAGAGAAACACCAGCGGCCTGGACGCGAGCAACCTCTGCGAGGCGTCTGTAATCCTCAATACTGTCAAGTGTGGTCCATTTGATGTCGTTGCAATCTGGCAACTCGCCAATAATGGCACTGTCAAATGGACAATGCGGGGGCATCTCAATCTGGTCTATGCACCAGAGATACTTGAGATACAAGTTGAGCGCCTTCTGGGCGCTCCCGATTCTGAACCTGCCACCGTGCAGCACGTGAGCGAACTCCTCGCTGAGGCTGTTCGCCAGGAACTCGATGTTCCTGATGTGGGTATCTTCGTCCACAGCGACCGTGTATTGCTGGGATAGTTCCGCCAACTGCTGCTTTAGAGCGGCCCTGAAACGGTTCCTGTCTTGCTTCGCGTCTTCCCGGTAAGTCTTGCACCGCCGAAGAGTATAAAGCACAGCCAAGCTAAGGAACGCGTTATCCAGAAATCGTTTCTTTTGTTCTTCCATATAGCCTCCTCACAACACCCAGCACCGAAACAGAAGCCCACCTACGAACCGGTTTCAACTCTCACGAACCGGCGAAGTATGAAGCTTGACACTCACGGTTTCTCGGCTGCAAAAACAGCGACATCACTAGCTACCGTCGGTCCTGAGAACGTCCTAACGCGCTCGGTTCCGCAAGCATCAGCGAACTTATTCCGCGTTGTGTTCTGCCACTGCTGATCCCTGTATCGGTGTTGGTAGAGAGCCAACCAGTCTCCCGGCGATAGTGATTCCCAGACCTCGCTGATCTCTCGTACTGTGACGTGCTCTGGCCTCGCCGTCTTTGGTTCAATCCCCGTATCCGGGTCGAGTAACACAATTTTCCGCAACTCACCAGACTGCCGCAGGACATCTTTCACTAGCCTCAAATATGCTAACCGTTTCTTCGCGTCGAATGGATCGTATATCACTGTGATCTCTATACCAACTTCTTGACCCAAAGCTTCGATGCTCCGCATATCCCGAAAGTATGTCCAGACCTTGGGCG
>CAZDDA010000723.1:0-1512 GCA_964504085.1 uncultured Thermotogae bacterium
CACCGTGGAAGAAGCAAAGGGCCTCGAGACAACACTGGAGACGGTCGACGGCATGCAGTTCGACAGAGGTTACCTCTCGCCTTACTTCGTGACCGATGCCGAGCAGATGGAGGCTGAGCTGGAGGAAGCATACGTCCTAGTCCACGACAAGAAGATCTCCAGCATGAAGGACCTGCTCCCGTTGCTCGAGAAGGTTGCTCAGGCAGCTAAGCCGCTGCTGGTGGTCGCCGAAGATGTGGAGGGTGAGGCGCTAGCCACTCTTGTGGTAAACAAACTCCGCGGCACACTGAAGGTATGCGCGGTGAAGGCACCCGGATTCGGAGATCGCCGCAAGGCGATGCTTCAGGACATAGCGGTAGTGACGGCCGCAAACGTCATCAGCGAGGAAGTCGGCTTCAAGCTCGAGAACGCAGAACTCACCGACTTGGGCACTGCCAAGCGCATCACGGTAGACAAGGATAACACGACAATCGTCGATGGAGGCGGGTCCTCAAAAGACATCCAAGGCCGAATCCAGGAAATCAAAGTCGCGATCGACAAGAGCACGTCCGACTACGACAAGGAGAAGCTCCAGGAACGTCTGGCTAAGCTGGCCGGTGGTGTTGCGATCATCAACGTAGGCGCCGCAACCGAAACTGAGATGAAGGAGAAGAAAGCTCGTGTCGAAGACGCGTTGCATGCGACCAGAGCTGCGGTGGAAGAGGGTGTTGTCGCCGGCGGCGGCGTGGCGTATCTGAGGATCCAGAGCGTGCTCAAACATATGAAGCTGGATGATGAGGATGAGCAGATCGGGGCCAACGTGGTATTGCGCGCTCTGGAGGAGCCGATGCGGTGCATCGCCGCAAATGCGGGCGTCGAGGGCTCGATCGTAGTAGAGAAGGTGAGGAAGTACAAGCAAAAGAACTACGGCTACAACGCTCTGACCGATGAGTTCGAGGACCTGGTTGTTGCCGGTGTCATAGACCCGGCAAAGGTCGCGCGCACTGCACTGCAAAACGCCGCATCGGTAGCCGGTCTCCTTCTGACTACCGAATGTGTCATCGTGGAGGAGAAAGAGACGGAGAAGACTCCCGCGATATCAGGAGGCGGTATGGGCGGGATGTACTGAGTAGAAGCTCAAGCTGGTGATAACGGAAGATGCGTAGGCCTGACATCAACTCAGCTTTGAGTGGATACTAACCGAGGAGGAAATATGGCGGCGAACAGCCGAGGGCCCCAGACTCCGTCCGGTGCGGACGTGCACTCGTTCAAGCTCAAACCCGGCGTCTACTACGAGGATGTTCCGTGGTTTCGTGAGGAGGGAGTGTTTCAGGGCAAAAGATTGAACCGACGCAGCAGCGCGGTCAGGCTCTATTCGCCAGAAGGTGCACCGGCGCCACCGTACGTTGACGTCCAGTCCTATTGGGTTACGCTCGCCAAGGAATAGGTCATGTCATTGTAGGACGACTGCACTTCGACGTACCATTCCCAGTCGGCATTCTCATTGGCCGTATAGAATATGGAAGGGAGTTT
>CAZDDA010000724.1:0-1509 GCA_964504085.1 uncultured Thermotogae bacterium
GCGCCGGTGTGGTTGAGGTCCTCCCGCTTGAGGTAGATCCTGGCCCCGCCGTACGCTTCGGTAAGACGGTCGGCCGGGTACAGCGGAGACGGGCGGCCGACGTAGTCCGCGAGCAGGCGCCTGAACTCGGCGTTCATATCAACGGGGCTGAAGAGAAGCGCCCCTTTCATGGTCTTCTCTTTCGACACCTTGGTCCGGCACTTGGCGGCATCGACCTCACCTATCACCGCTTTGATCTCTTTCCACAATGAACGCCTGTGGACGAGAAGGAACTCCAACCCGTTCAAGTGGGAGTAGGTTTCGGCGATCTTCATCGTGCTCGGTACCTCTGCTTCCGTGTCGGTTTCTCCAGCAGCACCATTTGAGCCGAGGTTCCTTTCTTCGTCCAAGGAGCTGTCGTAAGACTGTTTCCGCTAAGAACGGGATCGTACACTGGCCTTGTCATGGGCCTCGTCTTAAGCGTTCCTCTCATCTCTCGCTCGATGCGTTTCCGAGCGAGACGCACATACTTTGAAACCGTTTCCGCCCCTGCTCCCCTCCGTTTGTGACGAATCGATGCGATGATTGATGTTCCCGTGCCGAGAAATGGGTCGACAACCCAGTCGCCTTCGTTGGTCATCGAAAGCACGAGGCGTTCGATGAGTTCCACGGGAAACTGGCATGGATGTTCGGTCTTCTCGATGTGGTTGCTCTTCACATTAGGTATCACCCACAAGTCCCCAGGATTCTTGCCAAGGGGATTGCACGAATACTGTCCTGCATTCGGTCCCTTGAAGTGCTTCTTTCCGGGATACTTCTGGGGGACTCGCACTGGATCAACGTTGAAGACGTATTCAGTTGACTTGGTAAACCAAACGATTGTCTCGTATCGTCCAGAGAAACGACGACTGCAGTGCAACCCATGCTCGAAATGCCAGATGATTCGGTTCCTCATCTTGAGACCAAGCCCGGAAAAGATCGGGTAAAGGACACTATCTAGAGGAATGATTGACCCGCGGCTGACGTAGTTGCCCACTTGCCAGCAGATGCTTCCTCGCGGCGACAGAACCCGAACGCACTCAGCAATAACGCGCTCCTGCTGTTGCAGGTAGCGGTTAAGATCGAGGCGCTTCTCGTACTCCTTGCCGATGTTGTAGGGCGGCGACGTGACAACAAGTTGCACCGACTCAGAGGGGATTGAGCACAATAGCTCCAGGCAATCCCCAGGATACACCACGACATGTTCAGAACCACCGAAGGTGTCTGCGATTCTGTACTTCTGTTTGAACATGATATTACTCTATCTGCATTGATCCGTTCTGCTCAGAGCCCGCACCCGCCTTTCATACCGCACCACCCCTTCCGAGGACAAGCGCTCTTATGGGGCGAAGGAGACTTTGGGCGCTTCGCGCTCGGCGGCTTCCTCGATCTCGAAGTATTCCTTGTCGGGGAAGTTGAACATGCCGGCGACGATATTCGACGGGAAGAGCTCCTTCTTGGTCTGGTAGCGCATGACGCAGTCGTTGTGGA